>JAASTB010000076.1 GCA_021767625.1 Wenzhouxiangella sp. | reverse complement strand
GCTCGGCGCGCCAGAGGTTGGCCACGGATGAAAAATACAGCGCGCCGATGACCAGCAGGCTGGCCAGCGTGCCCCAGGCGCTCTTTTCCTGAAACGACATCGAAGACATGGCTCTCGGCTCCTTGGTTGCGGTTGCAATGACGGCGCATGTAAAGCGCGGTTTACATAATGTAAAGCCAGCTTTACTTAATGTCAAGTCTGCTTGACAGGGCTTTTTCCGAAATCCTCCCGCACAATCATGTCTGCGACCTTTTCGCCCGCCCGGGCGTCTATACACCGACATGAGCCTCTCGAGCCCCATCGACGACCTGGCCCTGGCCGCGCTGAAGCGACGCTGCCGTCGCACCCAGGAGCGCGTCTATCGCCAGTACAGCCAGCCGGCCTGGACCCTGGCGGTGCGCTTGAGCGGCTGCGAGGCGCGGGCCTGGGATGCGGTCCAGCAGGCCTTCGTTCTGGCCTTCGAGCGGATCGGCCAGCTGCGAAAGGCCGAGCAGTTCGGCTTCTGGCTGCGGCGCATCCTGGTCAACCAGGTGATGGACCAGCACCGGCGGCAGGCCGGCGAGCAGCCCGAGATCGCCGAGCGCGGGGAATTCCGCGACCACGACACGGCGCTGGACCTGGAGCGGGCCTTTGACGAGCTCGACGAGCTCGACCGCCAGGTGGTCTGGCTGCACGACGCCGAAGGCATGAAGCATGCCGAGATCGCCGAGCTGGCCGGGCAGACCGTTTCCTGGTCCAAGTCCCGCCTGGCGCGGGCGAGAGAGAAGCTCAGAAACCGACTGACGGCCGGCGAAGCATCGGCCAGGAGCATGGAGCATGGATGACGCCATCGATTTCACCCGGCTGGAGCGATCGGGTCCGCCCGGCGACCTGTGGCCGGCCATCGCCGGCGAACTGGACCGGCGCCGGAGGCACCGTTTGGTTCGGCGCGTTTCGGCGCTGGCCGCCATGGTCACGGTCGTGGTCCTGGCCAGCGTGTTCGTCCAGATGCCGGCGCCGACACCCGCCCCGGGTGAAGCAAGCTCGTCACCCGAGCCGTGGACCCTGGCCGAGCTGCGCGCGGCCTCGTCGCGACTCGAGAGCCGCCTGGCCGATCATCGCCAGCGCCCGGTCGGCGGCCTGGAACTGGAGTCCCTGCTCTGGCTCGAGGCCGAGCTGGCCTGGCTGGACGAGCAGCTCGCGGATTCGCCGGCCGACCGCGATCTCTGGCGGCAGCGTGTCGAGCTGCTGGCCGAATTGAACCGGCGCTACGCCGACGGCGACTGGCGGCGCGAAATGCTGCTGGCCAGCGTCTGAACCAAACGACCGAATACCGACACGGAGTACTCCAAGGAGGAGTTGGACATGAGAGTAATGCTGATTGCACTGACGATCCTGACGCTGGCCGCTTCCCAGTGGGCGAGCGCGCAGGATGAGGCGAGCGGCGCGGACGCGGCCGAGAAAGCCGCCAAGCGGGAAGCGCTGCGAGCGGAGCTCGAGCAGGCCCGAAGCGAGGTGGCCGAAGCGGCCCGCAAGCTGGCCCGGATCCAGCGTGAACTGGCCGACGCGGACATCGAAGCCGTGCGCTTCGAGCGGCTCGAGGATCTGGAAGAGCTGGAGCATCTCAAGGGCCTGGAGGCCGAGATGGCGGGCATGGGCGAACGCATCCACCGCGAAGTGATCCGCGGCCTGCGCATGACCCGGCCGCGCCTGGGTGTGTTGCTCGGCGGCGAGGACGATCCCAACGAGATCGTCGGCGTCACCCCCGGCAGCGGCGCCGAGAAGGCCGGCATCGAGTCCGGTGACCGCCTGATCGCCATTGACGGGCAGGCCGTCGATGCCGCCGACCCCGACAGCCTGCGCGCCCCGATGGAGGGCGTCGAGGCCGGCGACAGCGTCCCGGTCGAGATCGAGCGCGACGGCGAACGAATGACCCTGGACGTCACGGTGTCCTCGCCGGCCCGCAACTTCCACGTGATCACGCACGACATCAAGGGGCCGCCGCCGGCGCCGGACGCCCCCCACGCGCCCCAGGTGAACCGGGAGGTGATCGTCATCGACGGCGACCGGGAGTGGGTTCCCGAACCGCCGCTGCCGCCCCGCCTGGCCGGGCTCGGCCGCCACAGCGACATGATCAGCAACCATGCCGGGCTGGCCGGCTATTTCGGAACCGCCGAGGGCGTGGTCGTCCTGCGCATCGACCCCGAAAACCCGCTCAAGCTCCAGGACGGCGATGTGGTGCTGAGCATCGACGGAGAGACCGTCTCCCGCCCGGTCGAGATCGGCCGGGTCCTGCTCGGTCGCGGCGGCGATACGGTCAGCCTCGAGGTCATGCGCGCCGGCGAACGCATTACCATCGACGCCGAGCTGCCCGGTTCGAAAGCGGTCTCCGCGCTGCTCCGGCAGTTCCACCCCGGCCTCTGAATCGGCCCGCGGGCGGCACTCGGCTTGCCGCCCGCTTTTCTCCCCTGCTATAATTCTCTGGATTTGTGGCCACCGGTGATGCCTTGAGCGTCGGCGGTGGCATTTTTGTCGATGCGCATGGTCGTTTTCGACAGGCCCGACATCGAAGCAGGACAGTGGCGAGGGACGGACAGGTGCAGGAGAGATTCGCGCACACCGTGGTCTGGCTGCTTCGCCTGCAGGCGGTGCTCAGTGTCATCGGTGCACTCGCCTTCGGCCTGCTGGCCGGCGTCCCCCAGGGATTGGCCGTGCTGGTGGGCGGCGGCATCGGCATCGTGCTCACGGCCGTCAGCGCGCTGCGCGCCGGTGCGGTCTCGAGCGGCGCCGAGCCGTCGCAGATGATGGGGGCCTTCTACAGAGCCATGGCGCTGAAGCTGGCCCTGGCGGTGGTGCTGTTCGTCATCGTCGCCAAGTGGTTTGCCGGTTTCTTCGCGCCGGTGCTGACAGGATACGTGGCCACCGTACTGGCCTACTGGTTTGCGCTGTTGCGCCTCGGGCGCGCGGCTTCGTGATGAATTGAGAGCAAGGACGACCCGATCGTGAGTTTTGCAGTCGCAGCAGCCGGATCTTCCCCGACCGAATACGTCTCGCACCACCTCGAGCACCTCAAGGTGGGCGAAGGGCTGTGGGCCATTCATGTCGACACCCTGTTCTTTTCGGTGGTGCTCGGTGCCCTGATGTTGTTCGTGATGATTCTTGCGGCTCGCCGTGCCACCTCCGGCGTCCCGGGCAAGTTGCAGAACTTCGTCGAGGTTCTCGTCGACTTCGTCGACAACTCCGTGAAGGAAAGCTTCCACGGCCCGCGTCAGTTCGTCGCGCCGCTGGCGCTGACGATCTTCGTGTGGGTGCTTTTGTGGAACCTGATGGATTTGATTCCGGTCGACTACTTGCCGCTGCTCGCCTACGAGGTGTTCGGGCTGGAGTACCTGCGCGTGGTGCCGTCGGCCGACGTCAACGCGCCGTTCGCGCTGTCGCTGTCGGTGCTGGTCCTGATCCTCATCTATAGCGTCAAGGGCAAGGGCTTCGCCGGGTTCGGCAAGGAAATGCTGTTCCATCCCTTCGGCAAGAACCCGCTGCTGTGGCCGGCCAATATCCTGCTCAACATCGTCGAGCTGGTGGCCAAGCCGGTCTCGCTGGCGCTGCGACTGTTCGGCAACCTTTACGCGGCCGAGCTGATCTTCATCCTGATTGCCATGCTGCCGTGGTGGATCCAGTTCATCCCCGGCGGCGCCTGGGCGGTGTTCCACATTCTCGTGGTGCCGCTGCAGGCCTTCATCTTCATGACGCTGACGATCGTGTACCTGTCGCTGGCGTATGAAGAGCACTGATTCGATTAACCCGTAACCCAAGCTCAAGTAGCAAATCACCAGGAGAACGAAAGTGGAAATGATCGCAACCATCCAGGCCAGCACCGCCATCGCCGTCGGTCTGATCTTCGCCTTTGCCGCGCTCGGCACCGGTATCGGTTTCGGCCTGCTCGGCGGCAAGTTCCTCGAAGGCGCGAGCCGCCAGCCGGAACTGGCCGGCATGCTGCAGGTTCGCATGTTCATCATCGCCGGTCTGCTCGACGCCCTGTCGATCATCGGCGTGGCCTTTGCCGCCCTGCTGCTGTTCGCCAACCCGCTGCTGGCTGCCCTGGGCAGCTGATCGGCGCGAGTAACCGTTTACTGAAACCAAACGCGAATTACTGCAGGGGAATGCTATGGATGTCTCGCCACTTACCCTGATCGGCCAGGCCGGCACCTTCCTGGTGCTGGTCCTGGTCACGATGAAGTGGGTATGGCCGCCTCTGACTCAGGCCATGGAAGAGCGTCGGCGCAAGATCGCCGAAGGCCTGGCCCAGTCCGAGGAAGCCGAACAGGCGCTCGACAAGGCCAATGCCGAAGCAGACGAGATCATCCGCGAGGCCCGTCGCAAGGCCGGCGAGATCATCGAGCAGGCCAGCCAGCGCGGTAACCAGCTCGTCGAGCAGGCCAAGGAAGAGGCCATCGCCGAGCGCGACCGCCAGGTTCAGGCGGCCGAAGCGGAGATCCGCCAGGCCACCAACCAGGCCCGCGAAGCGCTGCGCGAACGTGTTGCCGAACTGGCCATCGCCGGCGCCGGCCGCGTGATCGAGTCCGAGATCGACGACAAGCGGCATCGCGAGATGCTCGACAAGCTGGCAGCGGAACTGTAAGCCATGCTCAACCGGACCACACTCGCCCGACCCTACGCCCGTGCCGCCTTCGAGGCGGCGCGCGATGCCGACGCGCTGTCTCGCTGGAGCGAAGCGCTGGAACTGGCCTCCGAGATCGCCGGCACCGAGGAGATGCACTACCTCTCCGGCGATCCGCGCATGGGCGGCGACCGCCTGCTCGAGCTGATCACCGACATCGGCGGGGAGCGCTTCGACGAGTCGTTCACCAACTTCCTGAAGGTGGTGATCACCAACGGCCGCCTGGAGCTTCTTCCCGAGATCGCCGTTCAGTACGAGCAGTACCGGCGCGAGGCCGAGCAGCGCATCCGCGTCGAGGTGTACTCCGCCAGGCCGATGGACGACAAGGAGTCCGACGAGCTGGCCGAGCGCCTCAAGGCGCGTTTCGGGCGCGAAGTGGACATGCACGTCGAAGTCGACGAGTCATTGATCGGCGGGGCGGTGATCCGCGCCGGCGACAAGGTCATCGACGGCAGCGTGCGCGGTCGTCTCGAACAGCTGGGCCGAAGAATCAACGCTTAAAACGGATCGGTCGCGACAGGTATCGGGTCGGCGACCGGAATGAATTGAATGTTCAAGGATTGCAATCATGCAGCAGACCCTCAACCCGACTGAAATTTCCGAACTGATCCGCAAGCGCGTCGAGCAGTTCGAAATCTCTTCCGAAGCGCGCACCGAAGGTACGGTGGTCAGCGTCTCCGACGGCATCTGCCGTCTGCACGGCCTGGACGACGCCATGCAGGGGGAGATGATCGAATTTCCCGGCGAAACCTACGGCCTGGCGCTCAACCTCGAGCGCGACTCGGTCGGCGCCGTGGTCATGGGCAACTACACCCACATCAACGAAGGCGACACCGTGCGCTGCACGGGCCGCATTCTCGAAGTGCCGGTGGGTGAAGCGCTGCTGGGTCGCGTCGTCGACTCGCTGGGCAATCCCATCGACGGCAACGGCCCCATCGACACCGAAACCACCGAGCCGATCGAAAAGATCGCGCCCGGCGTTATCGCCCGCCAGAGCGTCGACCAGCCGGTCCAGACCGGCCTGAAGTCGATCGACGCCATGGTCCCGGTCGGTCGCGGCCAGCGTGAGCTGATCATCGGCGACCGCCAGACCGGCAAGACCGCCGTGGCGATCGACGCGATCATCAACCAGAAGGGCAAGGGCATCAAGTGCATCTACGTCGCCGTCGGCCAGAAGGCCTCGTCGGTGGCATCGGTGGTGCGCAAGCTCGAAGAGCACGGCGCGATGGAGCACACCATCGTGGTTGCCGCCAACGCCTCCGAGTCGGCCGCGCTGCAGTACATCGCCCCTTACGCCGGTTGCGCCATGGGCGAGTACTTCCGCGATCGCGGCGAAGACGCCCTGATCGTCTACGACGACCTCACCAAGCAGGCCTGGGCCTACCGCCAGGTCTCGCTGCTGCTGCGCCGCCCGCCGGGCCGTGAAGCCTATCCGGGTGACGTCTTCTATCTCCACTCGCGTCTGCTCGAGCGCGCCGCTCGCGTCAACGCCGAGTACGTCGAGAAGAAGACCAATGGCGAGGTCAAGGGCAAGACCGGCTCCCTGACCGCGCTGCCGATCATCGAGACCCAGGCCGGCGACGTCTCCGCCTTCGTCCCGACCAACGTCATCTCGATTACCGACGGCCAGATCTTCCTGGAAACCGACCTGTTCAACGCCGGTATCCGCCCGGCCATCAACGCCGGCCTGTCGGTCTCGCGCGTGGGTGGCTCGGCCCAGACCAAGGTCATCAAGAAGCTCGGCGGCGGTGTGCGCCTGGCCCTGGCCCAGTATCGTGAGCTGGCGGCGTTCTCGCAGTTCGCCTCCGACCTCGACGAGTCGACCCGCAAGCAGCTCGAGCGCGGCCAGCGCATCACCGAGCTGATGAAGCAGCCGCAGTACACGCCGCTTTCGGTCGCCGAAATGGCCGTTTCGCTGTTCGCGGGCAACGAGGGCTACCTCGACGACCTGCCCCTGAACAAGGTCACCGACTTCGAGGCCGCGCTGCGCGACTACATGAACAGCAGCCACGAAGAGCTGATGAACAAGATCAACGAATCGGGCGACTGGAACGACGAACTCAAGGAAGGCCTCAAGAAGGCCTGCGACGAGTTCAAGAAGACCGGTAGCTGGTAAACGACCACCGATCGGCAGCAGTCAGTCACCACTAGGACACCGAGAGTCATATGAGCGGATCAAGAGAAATCGTCGGCCAGATCAAGAGCGTGAAGAACACGCGCAAGGTCACCAGTGCGCTCGAGATGGTCTCCGCCAGCAAGATTCGCAAGGCCCAGGATCGCATGGAGGCCTCGCGGCCTTACGCGCGGATGATGCGACAGGTGATCGGTCACCTGGCGCACGCCAATCCCGAGTACAAGCATCCGTT
Organism: Wenzhouxiangella sp.; assembly: GCA_021767625.1. Lineage (GTDB taxonomy): Bacteria > Pseudomonadota > Gammaproteobacteria > Xanthomonadales > Wenzhouxiangellaceae > Wenzhouxiangella. The sequence goes on along the minus strand of JAASTB010000076.1, from coordinate 1,404 downwards.
CACGGTCGAACGCGAAGAGGTCAAGCGTGTGGCCTACGTGGTGATGGCGACCGACCGGGGCCTGTGCGGCGGGCTCAACAACAACCTTTTCCGCACCCTCCTCAAGGAATTCCGGGAGTGGCAGGAGAAGGGCGTCGAAGTGACCACCGTCCTGGTCGGGCGCAAGGCTTCGCAGTTCTTCCGTCGCCTGAAGGTCGACGTCTCGGCCGCAACGCAGGATCTCGGCGAAAAGCCCCGGCTGGAAGACCTGATCGGGTCGATCAAGGTGCTGCTGGACGGCTACAAGGAAGGCGAAATCGATCGCGTCTACCTGTGCTACAACCACTTCGTCAACACCATGACGCAGAAGTCCACGGCCGAGCAGCTGCTGCCGCTGCCGCCGACGGAGGAAGAGCCCATGCTGCAGTACTGGGACTACCTCTACGAGCCCGACGCCGAGCAGCTGCTCGACGACGTGCTGACCCGCTACGTCGAGTCGCTGGTCTACCAGGCCGCCCTGGAGAACGTGGCCAGCGAGCACGCGGCGCGAATGGTCGCGATGAAGAGCGCCTCGGACAACGCCAGCGACCTGATCGACGACCTGCAGCTGGCCTACAACAAGGCCCGCCAGGCCGCGATCACGCAGGAAATTTCCGAGATTGTCAGCGGCGCCGCCGCGGTCTGATCGACCGCCCGCGCCTGGAACGAATTGAAATAACCGGCTGCGGACTGACGTTTGCCGCCAAACCAACACTGAGGTCGAAGCATGAGTTCTGGAAAGATTGTTCAGATTATCGGCGCCGTCGTGGACGTGGAGTTCCCGCGCGGCGAAGTGCCCAACGTCTACGACGCCCTGATCGTCGACGAGAAAGACATCATGCTGGAAGTCCAGCAGCAGCTCGGTGACGGCGTGGTGCGCACCATTGCACTGGGCTCGACCGACGGTCTGACGCGCCACATCCCGGTCAGCAACACCGGCAAGCCCATCAGCGTTCCGGTCGGCACCAAGACCCTGGGCCGCATCATGGACGTCATGGGCAACCCGATCGACGAAGCCGGTGACATCGGCGAAGAAGAGCGCTGGCCGATCCACCGCGAAGCGCCCAGCTTCGAAGAGCAGGCCGCCAGCAACGAACTGCTCGAGACCGGTATCAAGGTCATCGACCTGATCTGCCCGTTCGCCAAGGGCGGCAAGGTCGGCCTGTTCGGCGGCGCCGGCGTGGGCAAGACGGTCAACATGCTCGAACTCATCCGCAACATCGCCATCGAGCACTCGGGCTACTCGGTGTTCGCCGGCGTGGGCGAGCGCACCCGCGAGGGCAACGACTTCTACCACGAGATGAAGGACTCCAACGTCCTCGACAAGGTGGCGCTGGTGTTCGGCCAGATGAACGAGCCGCCGGGTAACCGCCTGCGCGTGGCGCT
>JAASTB010000075.1 GCA_021767625.1 Wenzhouxiangella sp. | reverse complement strand
GCCCATGCTGAGCACGCAATCGGGACGATGGGCGCGCATCAGCTTCCGCGCCTGGCTCACGGCCTTGAGTACGCGCCAGGGCGCGGCCAGCCAGCCCAGGAGCCCTCTCCCGCGCAGGCCGGATATGGTGATGCAGTCGAGTTGGATGTCGGCAGCCGGAACCAGCCGGTTCTCCAAGCCCGTCGGCGTACCCAGCCAGCTCACCGTCACCCCGCGCTGGCGCAGCACCGAGGCCACGGCCAAGCCGGGAAAGATGTGTCCGCCGGTTCCGGCGGCCATGATCATGACGCGCAGCCGACTCATACCTGCCAGCTCCTTCGGCGACGCGGCTGCTGGCGCGCTTCCATGCTCAGCTCCCACTGGACGCGCAGCACCACGCCGATGGCCAGCAGGGTCATGATCAGGCTGCTGCCGCCGGCCGAAATCAGCGGCAGGGTCAGGCCCTTGGTCGGCAGCATGCCCAGGTTGACGCCCATGCTCACCAGCGCCTGCATGCCGATCCACAGGCCGATTCCCCAGACCATGAAGGCCGAGAACGGCCGCTCCTGGCGATGCGCCTGAACGCCGATCAGGAAGATTCGGCCCACGAGCAGGGAAAAGAGCAAGAGCACGGAGACGATGCCCAGCAGGCCGAGCTCCTCGGCCAGCACGGCAAAGATGAAGTCGGTGTGTGCCTCGGGCAGGTAGTAGAGCTTCTGCACGCTGGCGCCGAGCCCGACGCCGTCGACCTGGCCGCGCCCGACGGCGATAAGGGCCTGGGTGAGCTGGAAGCCGCTGTTGAAGGGATCGGCCCAGGGATCGACGAAAGTCATCACGCGCTGCAGGCGGTAGGGCTCGAGCGCGGCGAAGGTCAGCAGGGGCAGGCTGCTCAGCCCCAGCACGAACAGGTGCTTCCAGGCCGCCCCGGCGAGCCAGATCATGCCGCCGACGATGGCGCCGAGTACGACGGCCGAGCCCATGTCGGGCTGCTTGAGCAGGATGCCGGCGAGCAGGCCCACCAGCAGCAGCGGCTTGAGGGTCTCGAGGAATCGCGCATGACCCAGTTGCGGCCGCTTGGCCAGATAACCGGCAACGAACACGATCATCAGCAGCTTGACCGCCTCGACCACCTGGAACTTGGCCACTCCCAGGTCGATCCAGCGCGTCGATCCGTTGACCTCGTGGCCCAGCCCCGGAACGAAGGGCAGGAGCAGCACCAGCACGGAAAGCGGAAAGGCGATCGGCGCCAGCCACTGCATCTGCTTGGTGCCGATGAACCGCAGCGAGGCGGCAAGGGCGACGCCGAGACCGATGTAGACCAGGTGCTTGGCAAGGAAATGCCACACCGACACGGCATAGCCCTCGGCGACCGCAATCGAGGTCGACGCGACCATGACGACGCCGATCACCAGCAGGCCGAGCGTGGCCAGGATCACGACCTGGTCCAGCCCCGCCGAGGGTGCGGCATCTCTTGCGCGATAGGCCTGTCTCACCTGTGCCATGGCAATCACCTGATCTTCATCGTGGCCAGCCCGGCCAGCACCAGCATCACGGAAATGATCCAGAAGCGCACGATCACCTTGGGCTCCGGCCAGCCCTTGAGCTCGAAGTGGTGGTGGATCGGCGCCATGCGGAAGATGCGCCGCCCCGTGAGCTTGTAGGAAGCCACCTGCAGGATGACCGACAGCGTTTCGATGACGAAGATGCCGGCCATCACCATGAACACGATTTCCTGGCGGACGGCCACGGCCACCACGCCCAGGGCGGCGCCGACAGCCAGGGCGCCCACGTCACCCATGAACACCTGCGCCGGGTAAGTGTTGAACCAGAGAAAACCAAGCCCGCCACCGGCCAGGGCGGCGCAGAAGATCGCCAGCTCGCCGGCACCCGGAATGTAGGGCATGGCCAGGTAGTCGGCGAAGACCGTATTGCCCGTGGCATAGGCGAAGATACCGAGCCCGGCCGACACGAACACGGCCGGCATGATTGCCAGCCCGTCGAGCCCGTCGGTCAGGTTGACTGCATTGGACGAACCGACCACCACGAAATAGGTCAGCACGACGAAACCCAGGCCCAGCGGCAGGGCGATGTCCTTGAAGAAGGGGAAGAAGAGCTGGGTGTTGGCCGGCACGTCGGCGGTCAGGTAGAGGAAGACCGCCACGATCAGCGCGGCCAGCGACTGCAGGCCGTATTTCCAGCGCGCCGACAGCCCCTCGCTGTTCTTGTACTTGAGCTTGCGCCAGTCGTCGACGAAGCCGATGGCGCCGAAGGCCGCGGTCACGAAAAGCACCGTCCAGACATAGCGATTGGCGAGATCCGCCCAAAGCAGGGTCGAGATCATCAGTGCGATCAGGATCAGCGTGCCGCCCATGGTCGGCGTGCCGGCCTTGGTCAGGTGCGACTCGGGGCCCAGCTCGCGGATGGGCTGACCGATCTGGCGCTCGGTCATGTGGCGGATGAACAGCGGGCCCACGATCAGCGAAACGATCATCGCCGTCAGGGCCGCCATCACCGTCCGGAAGGTGATGTAGCCGAACAGCGCGACGTCGGCCATGAGTACGTGATCGAGCAACCAGGTCAGCATGTTTCCTTCTCCCCCATGACGCCGGCGACCACGCGCTCCATTCCCATCGAGCGCGAACCCTTGACCAGGCAGGTCACGCCGGCATGCAGCTCGGCGGCCAGCGTTTCGATCAGGGCCTGCCGGCTGGCGAAGTGACGGGCGTCGCCGTCGAAGGCATCGGAGCTGGCTCGCGCCAGCTCGCCGATGGTGAACAGGCGGCTCACGCCGAGGTCGCGGGCCGCCTGGCCCATCTCGGCGTGCAGGCGCTCGCCGTCGGAGCCGAGCTCGCCCATGTCGCCCAGGACCAGCCAGTGCGCATCCCCGCCCATCTCGGACAGGACCTGCAGGGCCGCATACAGCGACGCGGGGTTGGCGTTGTAGGTGTCGTCGACGATTTGCCAGCCGTCCGGATGACGGCGGAACTGCAGTCGCCCGGGCAGGCCCTTCATCCGCGACAGGGCCTCGGCTATGTCGTGGATCGGCACTTCGAGCGCCACGGCGACGGCGGTGGCGGCCAGCGCGTTGTAGAAGTTGTGGCGGCCGGGGAGCACGGGCGCGAAGTCGAAATCGCCGGCCGGCGTGTTGACGCGGCCGAGCCCGCCGGCGAGTACACCCGAGACGTTGGCCGAGCCCGTCATTCCGAAGCTGATGATGCGACGGTCGCCGGCCAGCTCCCGCCACATCGGCGCGTAGTCGTCGTCGGCGTTGATCACCGCCGTGCCCTGCCCGGGCAAGGCGGAGAACATCTCCCCCTTTGTCCGGGCCACGCCCTCGACGCTACCGAGGCGTTCGAGATGAGCGGGACCGGCGTTGGTCACCACGCCGACATCCGGGCGCGCGATTCCGGCCAGGTAGGCGATGTCGCCGGGGCGATTGCAGCCCATCTCGATGACGGCGAATCGATGCGAGTCATCCAGCCGGGCCAGGGTCAGGGGCACGCCGAGTTCGTTGTTGTAGTTGCCCTCGGTGGCCAGCGTCGCCCCCTGCGTGGACAGGATCGCCGCGGTCATTTCCTTGACCGTGGTCTTGCCGTTGCTGCCGGTAATGCCGACCACGGCCACTTCGAGCCGGTCGCGCCAGGCGCGCGCGATGCGACCCATGGCCTCGCGGACGTCTTCGACCACGAGCTGCGGCAGGGCGTCGTCGACTTCGCGTGCGACCAGCGCCGCGGCGGCACCGTTGCCGCGCGCCTGTTCCAGGAAATCGTGGCCGTCGTGGCGCTCGCCGGGCAAGGCGCAGAAGAGGTTGCCGGGCTGCACACGGCGGGCATCGTGGATCATGCCGCGAACCTCGAGATCATCGCCGATCACGCGGCCGCCGCTCGCTTCGGCCATCTGCGAGAGGCTGAAATTCATCATGCGGCCACCCCCAGCGCTTCGCGAACGCTGACGTGGTCGTCGCAGGGCAGCCGTTCGTCGCCGATGACCTGATCGGTCTCGTGCCCCTTGCCGGCCACCAGCACGATATCGCCCGGCTCGCCGCCGGACAGCGCACGGGCGATCGCTCGAGCCCGGTCGCGGATGACGATCGAGCGCTGCGGCTTTTCCATTCCGGCCTGGATGGCGCGAATGATGGACAGCCCGTCCTCGCCGCGCGGGTTGTCGTCGGTGAGCACGATGCGGTCGGCCAGGCGCTCGGCGACGCGGCCCATGCGCGGCCGCTTTTCACGATCGCGGTCGCCGCCGCAGCCGAAAACGCACCACAGCGTCCCGTCGCTGAGTTCGCGCGCGCTGGTCAGGGCGTTCTCGAGCGCGTCGGGGGTGTGCGCGTAGTCGATGATGGCCAGGGGCGCGCCCGCGCGGCCGATGGGCTCCATGCGCCCGGGAACGGGCTGCAGCGCGGCCAGCGTCTCACGGATGGATCGCGGGTCCCCGCCGCGTTCGGCGAGCTCGGCCGCCACGATCAGCAGATTCCAGAGGTTGATTCGCCCGATCAGCTTCGAACGCGCCTCGAAACGTCCGCAGGGCAGCTCGAACTCTGCGCGCAGACCGCTCATGTCGGCTGCCAGCAGACTCGCTTTCGCAACGGCCTTCGGGTCGCCGGCGAGCGTGTAGCCGATCATGCGGCCGCCCGGGGCCAGCCGCTCGGCCAGCTCGGCGCCGAAATCGTCGTCCAGGTTGATCAGTTGTCGTTTGCTGCCGAACTCGGTGAACAGCCTGGCTTTCGCTGCGCCGTAAGCCGCGCGATCGGCGTGGTAGTCCAGGTGGTCGTGGCCGAGCGTCGTGAAGATCGTGCTGCTGAAGGCCAGACCGGCAAGCCGCCCCTGCTCCAGTGCGTGGGACGAGGCCTCGAGCACGACGCTGCCGACGCCCTGCCCGGCCAGGTCGGCCAGCTGGCGGTAGACGCTGAAGATGTCCGGCGTGGTCAGCGAGCCGGACTCGTGACGACCGGGTCGCCCCCAGCCCAGAGTTCCGATCATCGCGCCTTCGAGCGCCTGCGCGAGCAACCAGGCAACCGAGCTTTTGCCGTTGGTGCCGGTCACCGCCACCAGGTCCAGGCCGTCGACGACCTCTCCCCAGAACCGCCGCGCCAGGGTCGGCAGCCGCTCGGCGATATCGGAAACGGCCAGTTCGGGCAGGCCGAGGTCTTCGGGCGGGGCCGAGCGCCCGTCATGCACCACGGCCGCCGCGCCCCGATCGCGCGCCTGGTAGACGAAGCGCATGCCGTGTCCGCTGGCGCCGGAAAGGGCCACGAACAGGTCGCCGGGGCGAACGAGTCGCGAATCCAGGCAAACGCCGGTCACTCGGGGCCAGCCGCCGCCCGGCAGCTCGGCCAGGCCGTCGAAGAGTGCTTCCATGGTCAGCGCGCGCTCACTCATGGGACTCCTCCACGCGAGCCAACAGCATGCCCGGGTCGTCGGGCGGCACGTTGAACAATCTCAGGCCGGCGGCCATCACGTCGGAGAACAGCGGCGCGGCGACCTGGCCGCCGTAGTAGGCCTCGCCGGACGGGTCGTTGATCACCACCACGGCGGCCAGTTCGGGATCGGAAACCGGCGCGAAGCCGGCGAAGCTCGCGACGTATCGATCGCCGTAGCCGCCGGCCGTGGCCTTGCGCGATGTGCCGGTCTTGCCGGCGACGCGATAGCCCTCGACGCGGGCGCCCTGCCCCGTTCCTTCCGGGCCGGTGACCGTCTCGAGCATGCCCGCAAGCTGCTTGGCCAGGTTGGGATCGAGTACCGAATGCGGCGGGTTGTTCGAATCGGCGATGAAGGTCGGCTGGCGCAGCCGCCCCTCGTCGGCGATCGCGGCCATGGCACGGGCCAGTTGCAGGGGCGTGACCGACAGGCCGTAGCCGTAGGCGAGCGTGGCCTGCTCGAGCTTGCGCCAGCGTTCGTAGTCGCGCAGCACCCCGGCCGACTCACCCGGGAATCCGGTACCGGCGACCGAACCGAAACCGAAACGCGAGTACATGCTCCACAGGTGGCGCGCGTCCATCGACAGGGCCAGCTGCACCACGCCGACGTTGGAAGACTTGGTCAGGACCTGCTCGACGGTGAGTTCGCCGTAGTCGCGCACGTCGCGGATGTCGTGGCCCGATACGTGTAGTACGCCGGGCGAGGTGTCGAGCACCATGTCTCGATGCGCGATGCCCGCTTCCATCGCCGCGGCCACCGCGAAAGGCTTCATGACCGACCCCGGCTCGAGCACGTCCGTCAGCGCCCGGTTGCGCAGGCCGTCGGACGGAATGCGCGTATTGGCATTGGGGTTGTAGGAGGGGTAGTTGACCATGGCGAGGATCTCGCCGGAATCGACGTCGAGCACGACCACCGAGCCCGAGCGGGCGCCGTATTCCATGACCGTGGCCTTGAGATCACGGAAAGCCAGGTACTGAAGCCGCCGATCGATGGTCAGCTGCAGGTCGCGGCCGGGACTGGCCTCGCTGATGAGCTCGACGTTCTGGACCACGCGCCCGAAACGATCCTTGATCACGCGCTTGGCCCCGGGCTGGCCCTGCAGCCAGTCGTTGTAGGCGAGCTCGAGACCTTCCTGGCCGACATCGTCGATGTTGGTGAAACCCAGCACCTGCGCGCTGACCTCGCCGGTGGGATAGAAACGGCGGTACTCGCGCTGCAGGAACACGCCGGGGATCTCGAGCTCGCGGATCCGCTCGGCCAGGTCCGGATTGATCTGCCGGCGCAGCCAGACGAACTCCCGGTTGGCGCGCTGCGTCAGCCGGCGCTCCATGTCCTCGGCGTCGGCCTCGAGCAGGCCGGCGAGCATCGGGATATGGTCGGCGGCCTGCAGCAGTTCGCCGGGATGCGCCCAGACCGACTCCACCGGCGTGGAGACGGCCAGCGGTTCGCCGTTGCGATCGAGGATGCTGCCGCGAACCGTGGGAATGGACACCTCGCGCAGGTAGCGCGCCTCGCCCTGGCTCTGCAGGAACTCGGTTTCCATCACCTGCAGGTTGACCGCGCGGGCGACCACGGTCACGGCCGCCAGCAGCATCAGCCCGGCGGTGATCCAGACGCGCAGGGTGGCGCGATTGCCGCTGGTCTCGGTCATGGCGAGGTCACCAGTATTCGGACGTCTTCGGGCGATTTCATACCCAGCTGCTCGCGCGCCTGGCGCTCGACCCGGCCGGCATCGCCCAGCCAGGCCTGCTCGAGTTGCAGGCGGCTCCACTCGACGCGGGCCGCGTCACGCTCGGCCTCGGCTTCCTGCAGGGCGACGAAGAGCTGGCGCGATTCGTGGCGCAGCACCACCACGCCGATGGCACTGGCGAGCACGCCCGCGGTGAGGACCAGGAGAAGCAACCAGCGAATCATGCCGCCTCCCCGGCCGTCTTTTCGGCCACGCGCATGCGCGCGCTGCGGGCACGCGGGTTGCGCTCGATCTCCTCGTCGTCGGCCTGGATCATGCTGCCGATGAGCTTCAGGCGCGGCACGAAAGCCTCGACGGCGGGCAGGCGACGGCTGGCGGGCGGCGGCTTGGCGGCTTTCGCGAAGCGACGCTTGACCAGCCGGTCCTCGAGCGAGTGGAAGCTGATGACCACGAATCGCCCGCCGGGCGCGAGCAGGTCGATACCGTCGTCCAGGGCTTTCTCGAGGGCGCCGAGTTCGTCGTTGATGAAGATGCGCAGGGCCTGGAAGGTCCGCGTTGCCGGATGCCGGGGCGACGGCGGACCGGGCACGGCCTCGCTGACGATCGCGGCGAGCTCCGCGGTGCGTTCGATGGGCGCTTCTTCGCGGGCTTTGACGATGGCGCGGGCGATGCGTTTACCGAAGCGCTCTTCGCCGTATTCCTTGATGACGCGGGCAATGTCCGACTCCGCGGCGCGCGCCAGCCAGTCGGCCACGGATTCGCCGGATTCCGGATCCATGCGCATGTCCAGCGGACCGTCGTGCTGGAAGCTGAAGCCGCGTTCGGGATCGTCGAGCTGGGGCGAGGACACGCCGACGTCGAGCAGCAGGCCGTCGACCCGGCCGGTCAGCCCGAGTTCGTCGATGATCGCGCCGATCTCGGCGAAATTGCCGCGGCGAATCGTCACCCGCCCGTCCTCGGCGTATTTCGCGCGGGCATCGGCAATCGCCTGTGGATCACGGTCCGTTACCACCAGTCGCCCTTCCTCGCCGAGGCGGGCCAGCATGGCCGCGCTGTGCCCTCCCCGACCGTATGTGCCATCGACGTAGACGCCATCGGCACGAATCCTCAACGCATCCAGTGCCGGCCCGTGCAGCACCGGTACATGTTCGTGGTCCCTCGCCATGACCTAAAGGACCAGTTGCGCCATTTCTGCCGACGCCTGCTCCTGGATCTCTCGCTCCTCGGCGGCGCGGCGTTGATTGAGGATGTCCTCGTTCCAGATTTCGAAGCGCTGGCCCATGCCCATGAAGACCACGCGCTTGTCCAGGCCGGCCACCTGCCTGAGGGTGACCGGCAACAGAATTCGGGAATTGGAGTCGAGTTCGAGCTGGGTCGCGGAACCCACCAGCCGGCGCTGCAGGCTGCGGTGGCTGGGATTGAAAGTCGACAGACCCATTACTTCGTCACGGATCCTCTCCCACTCGGGG
>JAASTB010000074.1 GCA_021767625.1 Wenzhouxiangella sp. | reverse complement strand
GAGCACGTACCCGATCCGGCGCAGACGGTCGAAGCCTGCGCCGAGCTCTGTCGTCCCGGCGGTCATCTCCTGTTCAGCACGATCAATCGATCGCCCCTGGCCTGGGCGACGGCCATCGTCGGCGCGGAGTACGTCCTCGGCCTGCTTCCGCGCGGCACGCATCGCTACGATCGCCTGATTCGCCCCGACGAGCTCGCCGCGGCCGGCCGCCGCAGCGGACTGCGAATCGAGGAAATCACGGGCATGAGCTACAACCCGGTTTCGCGCACCGTGCATATCGGCGGTGTTCCCCGGGTCAATTACTTCCTTCTCGCCACGCGGTCGGAGTAGACGCATGCCGACGGCGGCAATGCCCGAGGCCGTGCTGTTCGACCTGGACGGCACCCTCATCGATTCGGCCCCGGATTTGCTCGCGGCGCTCGACCACGTGCGTTCGGGCCTCGATCTTCCGCCGAGCGATCATCGACGACTGCGTGAACACGTCTCGCGCGGCGCCGCCGGCATCCTCGGCGCGGGCCTGCCGGGCTGGGACGATCTTTCCGAGGCCGAGCGCGATAAGCTGCGCGAGCAATTGCTGGATTTCTATGCCGCGCATTGCTGGACCCGTTCGGCAGCCTTCCACGGTGTCGAGCAGCTGCTCGATGCGCTGGGCGAGCAGGGTGTACGCCTGGGCATCGTCACCAACAAGATCAGCCGTTTCGCCGAACCCGTGATCGAGCATGCCGGCTGGGCGGCGCGTTTCGGCTGCCTGGTCACCGGCGACCGGGTGGTCCGCCCCAAGCCCGACCCGGAGCCGGTGCTCGCGGCCTGCCAGGCCCTGGGCGCGACGCCCGATCGGGTGGTGTTCGTCGGCGACGACCGCCGCGACATCGTGGCGGGATCCGCGGCCGGAACGCGGACCGTGGTGGCGGCCTGGGGCTATGTTCCGGCCGGCGAGCGGCCGGAACTCTGGCGGGCCGACGCGGTGATCGAGCATCCCGCCGAGCTGCTCGGGCAGTTCGGGACGCGACGGGCGGGCTGATGGAGGCGCCCCTGGACTGGAGCCGTGCGCGGATGCTGGGTCGCGGCAGCCCGCTGGCGGCATCGCTGCATTTCGCGCCCGAGCAATGGCAGGACGGGATCGTGGCCCTGCGTGCGGTCATTTCCGAGATCGCGGCCGTCCCCGACACGGTCAGCGACGCCGACGTTGGCCGCAAGAAGCTCGCCTGGTGGAGTGATGCCCTGCGCGAGCGCGCTGCCCATCCGGCCATCGAAGCGCTGGTGGTCAGCGGTGCGGCGGATCGCATCCCGCCAGCTCGTTTCGATTCCCTGATCGGAAGCGTCGCCGAAGTCCTGGAAAGCCCCCGCTTCGAACGCCAGGAAGACGCCTGGCGTCATTGCCTGGCGCTCGGCGGCCCGGCGGCCCGGCTGGAGGCCGAGTTGGTCGAGGCCGAAGATGTCGACCGCGCCGACTGGTCGGCCCTGGGCGCATTCGCCTACCTGGTCAGGCTGGTGCGGGATATCGGCGTGGATGCGCGCGCCAATCGCTGGCTCGTGCCCCTGGATCTCCAGGCCGAATACCAGGTGGCGCGGCAGGACGTGCTCGACGGTTCCGCCGGGCGAGGCTGGGACGGCATGGTTCGGGCCTGGCTCGCGGACGGCTCGAGGCAGGCTGCCGCTGCAAGCGACGGCATTCCGGCCGACCTGGCCTGGCGTCAGCGCCACCTGCTCGTGGCGCACGAACTCGACCTGCGCATGGCGCGGCTGCTCGGGCGGCATCCCCGCCGCATCCTGCAACGCCGTGTTCGGACGGGGCACGCGGCTAACGTGTGGGCTGCCTGGCGGGCGGCCAGGCGACTTCGCCGGGCGGTTTGAGGCCTGACCGCGCGATCGGGCTCAGTCCGAGCTGATGATGTCGGGGCCCTTGCCGGCCGATTTCTCGTAGACGCCCTTGCCGATCCTGCGGTACTGGGTGAACCCGGCTTTCTCCACTTCGCCGGTCGACGGCGCGCGCGAGTTCTGGCCGGCCAGGCTCGGCGGCGAGATGAGCCGGCGGACTTCCTGCCCGCAATAGGGGCATTGCTTCATCGGCGGATCGTCGATTTTCTGCAGGATGGTGACGGGCTTGCCGCAGTAGTCGCAGCCTGAGTCCGGATCGGTACTGACGTATTCGTAGAACGGCATGACGCGATTGTACCGCCCCGGGCGCCACCGCGACACCGGCCGGGCGCCCGGTGGGGAAGGGAATCTGCGACAATGCCCGGCCTGCAAGGATCCGCAACCGGGAAGACCCAAGAATGACCGAATCGAACAAGCCCGTCTGGCTGGTGACCGGCGCCGCTGGAGCACTGGGCAGCGCGCTCGTGCGCCGGGTGATGAACGACGGCGCCGACTGCATCGCCGTCGACCGACAGGCCCGTGCGCTCGATGCGCTGCACGATGAGATACAGGAGATGCTGGGCCGCGCCCCGGCCCTGATGCCCATGGATCTCGCCGGGGCCGGGCCGGACGACTACCAGCGCCTGGCGGAAGTCCTGGAAAGCGAGTTCGGGCGAATCGACGTGCTGGTGCACAACGCCGCCAGCTTTCACGCCCTGCGGCCGATGCTGCAGCAGCAGCCCGGCGAATGGGCGGAGATCATCCAGACCTCGCTGACGGCGCCGTACATGCTCAGCGCGGTGCTGGCACCGCTGATGTCGGCCGATTCCGCCATCGTGTTCGTCGGCGACGGCCACTGCCTGGAGAGTCCGGGCGGCTGGGGAGCCTACGGCGTGGCCCAGGCCGGCAGAAGACAGATGGCGCGCATGCTCGAGGCCGAGCGCGCCCGTAGCGGGGCGAGGGTGATCGAGGTCGACCCCGGTCCCTTCTACAGCCGCCTGCGCACGGCCGCCTGGCCTTCCGATTCGCCCGAACACCTCCCGAGCCCGGATTCCGCGGCAGACAAGGTTGTCGCGGCGGTCCGCAAGGGCGATCATTCCTGAACACGCATCCCACGAGTAGAGGAGCGATCATGTCCGACGACCTGTTCATGAAGATCATCGACCGCGAGATTCCCGCCGACATCGTTCACGAAGACGATGAACTGCTGGCGTTTCGTGACATCGATCCCCAGGCGCCCGTGCACGTCCTCGTGGTTCCCAAGCGACGGATTCCGACCATCAACGACCTGGCGGGCGATGACGCCGGCCTGGTCGGGCGGATGGTGCTGGCCGCCAGGCAGATCGCCGCCGACGAAGGCCTGTCCGAAGACGGCTACCGCCTGGTCTTCAACTGCAACGACAAGGGCGGACAATCGGTATTCCACATCCACCTGCACCTGCTCGGCGGAAGGCAGATGGAATGGCCGCCCGGTTGAGGCTGAGAGCAGGCGTAGCCCGGACGCGCGCCGTCAGCCCTGCTGCGTCTCGGGTAGCCGGCTGCTGAGAAAGGCGCCTGCCAGGCCCATTCCGGCGAGGATCAGGATGATGCCCGATGTCGGAAGGATGGTGGTCAGGGCGCCGACGCTGCCGGTGAGCAACAGGACGATGCCGATCACCGTATTGCTGACGGCCACGTAGTCGGTGCGCTTGTTGCCGCCGGCCAGGTCGACGATGTAGGTCTTGCGGCCCAACCGGACCCCGGAATGGGCGATTGCCAGCAGAAAGAAGAACAGGGGATATAGCCAGGCGCTGTCCGCCAGTATCGGCAGGCCGTGGACCACGCCGACCAGGAGAATTCCGACGAGGGCGGCGCCGGCACCGGCCAGGATCATCACCCGCCGGCTCGAGGCGTCGGCAAAGCGACCCCAGAACGGCGCGGACACCAGGCTGGCGATGCCGTCGGCGATCACGAACAGGCCCAGCACCAGCAGCGCGCCTTCCGTGCGCTCGTGGGCCAGCATGATGAAAAACGGCGCGCTCAACGAGGAACACAAAAGCAGCGATCGGGCGATCACGAAGCGGCGGAAATCGGGATCGGTCCGGAGCAGGTCGAGGCGCTTGACGGCTTCGGTCAGCGCGTTGCCGCCGCCTTCGGTCGCGCCCGGGAACTCGCGGATCATGGCATAGCTTGCAGAGGCGACGAGCCAGAGCCCGGCCGCGATGGCGAGCAGTACGAGGTAGACGCCGCGGTCGCCGCCTCCGTTGCCGTCGAAGAGCAGCACCACGCCGACGCCGATCGTGATCGACCCGGCGAGGAACTCCGACCAGCCGCTGACGCGACCCCTGCGGGTCTTGGGCACGGTCTTTCCGAGTACGTCCTTGGACGCCACCGAGCAGAGTCCCCGCGAGAGGCTGAACAGCACCAGCGCAGACAACAGTCCGAAGCCCGCGGCAGCGCCGGTCAGGGTGACGGCCACCAGGGCCATGCCCAGCACGGCCGCGGCCTGGAGCACGCTGCCGAGGACGAAGGTCCACTTCCGGACCGCCTGGCGCCTGACGAAGCTGGCGATGACCAGCTGCGGGATCAGCGAACCCGACTCGCGCACGGGCACCAGGAAAGCGGTAAAGATGCCGGGCGCCGAAAGGGCGGCGAGCAGCCAGGCGAGGATCGTCTTGGGATTGGCGATGGAATCGCCCAGCTTGGTGAAGAACTGCGTGATCACCTGCAGGAAGAAGTTGCCCGGAACCACCCGGCAGGCGTCGTCGTCGATGTCTTTGCAGACGCGGGCGTCTTCCTCGTTGACCAGCTTCTGGTAGACGCCCTCCAGCCGGCTGCTGGCGAAAAGACGGTCCCTCATGGCGACTCGGCCGGGGAGTCGCCCTCTCCGGGCGGCTGTTCGACCGGTTCTTCGGGTTCGTATGGCGTGACGCGGAGGATCACGCCCAGCCATTCTGAATCGAAGTATTCGAAGCGTCCGGGCCTGATCGTTCGGCTCTGCTGGAGCCGGTGGACTGCCAGTTCCGGTTCGGTCGAGGGAATCGGCCAGGGAGGCCAGGACGATGGGCCGATTTGTTCCGGCACACGCCAGTCGAGGGTCAGGTCGGCATGCATGAACTGGCGCTGACGCAGGCGGATGGTGCCGTCGAGCCGATAGTGGAAGGTCGGATTCAGGTCCTCGACGACGCCCACCGGCTCGCCCCCTCGCAGCAATCCTCCGGAAGGCGTCAAGGTGATCCATTCCACGGTAACCGGGATATCATCGTGGATCCGGACCGCTTTCATCGCGCTCGATTCCTCGAGCGGCTGGTGCCAGGCGAGCCGGGCGCGAACCTGGAACGCCCCGGATTGCTCGAGCCTGGAACTGGCCTGGGCCATTGGGTCGGACAATGACTCCAGAGCCAGCCAGGGCTCGGGATACAGGAGCGCCTCGGTCAGCGTTTCTTCGCCGCTTTCCAGGCTGGCGATCGTCTCGACCACGCTCAGCGCCGCCTCGAGCTCCGTCTCCGCAGAGGGCTCTTTGTCTTCCGCCCGACTGAGCTCCTGCTCGCGGGCAAACGCTTTCCAGGCCGGGTCGAGCGCGTCGGCGTGGTCGGCGGGCGCTGGCGCCGGCCAGGCATCCGGCTGGCCGCCTGCATGGGTGAAAACGATCGCCTCGACCCGGTAGAAGGCACGTTCCGGGGCCTCTTGTTGGGCTTGCGCGGGAAAAGCCGCGGCCGCGCAGGCCAGGGCGGTGAGCAGTATCGACAGCGACGGTTTCATGGCGCAAGAGTGTAACCGAGACTTGCGCACATCGGCATGTCGGCCGTCTGTTATCTTCTTTCGCTCTTTCAAGTCAATTCGGACATCGTCATGATTCGAACTCGAACCATCCTTTCATCATTGCTGCTGCTGGGTGCGTTGCTTGCGCCGCCCGCGTTCGCCGAAGGCATGAGCCTCGAACAGATCGCCCGCCTCAACGAAGTGCAGGAAGTGGCCTTGAGTCCCGACGGGCGCCGGATCGCCTTTACGCGTGCGGTGCCGCGAGACCTGGCCGACCAGGAAGACGGCCCCGCCTGGCGGGAACTGCACCTGATCGACGCCGAGGGCGAGGTGCGCGGCTTCATCACCGGAGAAGTGAACGTCGGCAGTATCGGCTGGACGCCCGACGGCACCGCCATCACCTTCGTCGACAAGCGCGAGGGCGACGAGCATGCGGCCCTGTACGGCATTCCGGTCGACGGCGGTGAGGCCCGGCGCATTGCCGGCGCCGGCGATGGCGTGGTCGACTACAGCTTCGCGCCCGACGGCAGCGCGGTGGCCCTGGTGGCCGGCGAGCCCGAATCGTCGGACAGGGAATCGCTCCGTGAGAAGGGTTTCGACGCCGTCGTCTTCGAGGAGGAGATGAGCCCGCGCCACCTCTGGATTCATGATCTGGCGGGCGACAGCGAGCCTCGCCGCATCGAGGTGGACGGATCGGTTCAGGCGGTGGACTGGTCGCCGGCCGGGGACCGGCTGGCCCTGCGGGTAACGCCCCGCCAGCTCGTAGACGACACCCTCATGTTCCAGCGCGTCCGGATCGTGACGCCGGAGGGCGAGGAGTTGGGCCGGGTGGAAAACCCAGGCAAGCTCGCCGACGTCGCCTGGAGCGACGACGGTCGCCACCTCGCGCTGATCGGCACCGAGACCATCAAGGACACCCGGGCCGGCAGGCTGCTGGTCACCGACGACGGCGGCGGCGAATGGACACACTTGATGGAAGGCCTGGAAGGTCACGTCATCGATGTCGATTGGGAAGGCGAGCGGATCGTCTTTCTCAGCCACGAGGGCGTGTCGTCTCGCATCGGGCGCATCGCAGCCGACGGCAGCGGCGAGGAGACATTGCTGTCGGGCGACGACCTGATCGCGACGTCGATCGACGCAAGCGGAGAACGGATCGCGTTTGCGGCCTCGTCGCCGGAGTATCCCCGCGAAGTGCACGACCTGG
Source organism: Wenzhouxiangella sp. (assembly GCA_021767625.1). Taxonomy (GTDB): domain Bacteria; phylum Pseudomonadota; class Gammaproteobacteria; order Xanthomonadales; family Wenzhouxiangellaceae; genus Wenzhouxiangella. The sequence goes on along the minus strand of JAASTB010000074.1, from coordinate 1,791 downwards.
CCGGTGACGAAGCCAGGCGATTGACCAACGGCAATCCCTGGCTCGAGCAGGTGGAACTGGCGCGACAGCAGGTCGTCGAGTACGAGGCGCGCGACGGACTGATGATCCAGGGGCTGCTGGTCTGGCCGCTGAATTACGAAGAGGGCGAACGCCACCCGCTGATTCTCGCCGTCCACGGCGGGCCGGAAAGCCACTACTCCAATGGCTGGTTGACCAGCTACAACCTGCCAGCGCAGCACGCAGCCTCGGAAGGCTACTTCATGTTCTATCCCAACTACCGGGGCAGCACCGGACGCGGGGTGGAGTTCGCGCTGCGCTCGCAGGGCCGCCCGGCCAAGGAGGAGTTCGACGACCTGGTCGACGGCGTCGACCATCTCATCGAGCGCGGCTGGGTCGATGGCGAGCGCGTGGGCATCACCGGCGGTTCCTACGGTGGTTACGCCACGGCCTGGGGCGCGACCTACTACTCGGAGCGTTTTGCCGCGGCGGTCATGAACGTGGGCCTGTCGGACAAGATCGCCATGCTGGGTACCTCCGACATCCCGCAGGAACTCTACGAGGTTCACTATCGCACCTGGCCCTGGGAGGACTGGGATCTGTACCGGGAGGCCAGCCCCATCTACTACGTGGAGCGGGCGCAGACGCCCATCCTGATCCTGCACGGCGCGGCGGACCCCCGCGTCGATCCAACGCAGTCGCGCATCCTCTACCGCTACCTGAAACTGCAGGAAGATCCGCCGCCGGTTCGGCTGGTGCTATACCCGGGAGAGGGGCACGGCAACCGACGGGCAGCCAGCCGCTGGGACTACAGCCTGCGCCTGATGCGGTGGATGAACCACTACCTCAAGGGCGAAGGCGGTGATCCGCCGCCGAGGGACCTGGATTACGCCCCTTTCGAGTAGCGGGCTGCAAGGCAAGGCGGGCACCGGCCCGCCTTGCCGCTCGATGCGGGGGGCGATCAGTCGAGAGGATCGACCGATACGCGCACCCGGATGGCGTCTCCCGGACGGTAGTCCATCGTGGTTCGATGCAGCCGTCCGCCGTATTCGTAGGTGACGCGGTAGCCGCGGTTCACTGTGCGCTCGCGCCAGTCTCGTTCGATCTCGCAGCGTTCGCGCACCACCGGGTACCGACGCCCGTCACCGGCCTTCGAAGCGTCGTGTCCGATGGCGCCGCCGAGCAGGGCGCCCGCAGCCGTGGCGGCATCCCGGCCGCTGCCGCTGCCGAACTGGTTGCCGATCACCCCGCCGATGATCGCACCGACGACCGTCGGTGCATGGGAGCGGCGGCGGTCTCGGACGTATGCGGTTTCGGACCTGCAGATTTCGCGATCGACTGGCGTGCGATGGACTTCCCGGATCGGCTGCACGTCCACGACCCGTGCCCACTCGTAGTCGTCGCTGTCGGCCAGGGCCAGACTGCTCGCCGCCAGGGCGGCGCTCATGATCAGGAATCTTGTCTTCATCGTGCGTTCTCCATCCAGGGTTGCGAGGCTGTCGATCAGTGTTGGGGAAAGCCTAGTCGCCCATCGCTGAATCGCTTCTGAACCGCGGCGGGGCCGGGTGTCGCCGGCGGCCATTTGCCGATTCCCTTGCCGCTGGATTACGATGCATCCATGGCTGCCGCTCGAGGAGGCAAGCATGGCGGAGCACGAAACCGGCGCGATTCGCAACGTGGCCCTGCTGGGTCACGCGGGTTCCGGCAAGACATCCCTGATGGAGATGCTGCTGGTCAAGGCGGGTGTTCTCGGTGAGCCGGGATCGCTCGAGCGGGGGACGACAGTCAGTGACT
>JAASTB010000073.1 GCA_021767625.1 Wenzhouxiangella sp. | reverse complement strand
CAACAATGCCGACAACTACCGGCTGTTCGACCTGGCCGGCGGCGGCGATCCGGATTGCGATCAGCCCGGTGATTTTGCCCTGGACGCCCTGGTTTCCTACCAGGCGGCGCGCAAGCGATCCGTGGTGCGGCTCGACGGCGACCAGGCCTTGCCCGCCGGCCGCTACCGGCTGGTGGCCTGCGGCGAGATCCGCGATTTCGACAACAACCAACTCGACGGTGGCGCCGACGGCACACAGGGCGTGGACTTCAAGCAGGACTTCGAAGTCGCCGCGACCAACGTGCTGCGCAATCCCAACCTCGATGGAACCGCGGGGCAGTGGCTGCTGGACGCCACGCCCGGCGGCGGCGAGATTCGCTGGTCGGCGGCCGACGCCGACGCCCTGGTCAGCTCCGGCGCCCTGCGTGTGCAGCATCCCGGCGGGGCCGCCTCGACCTACGCTGCGAGCCAGTGCGTGAGCGTGTCGGGGCAGTCCGGGCTGGTCTCGCTCGGCGCCCACGTGCTGGTCAACCAGGCCTTCGGGACCGCACCCCAGGTCACCGCCCGCGCCACGTTCTATCCTCAGGCGGGCTGTGCCGGAACATCGACGGGGCAGATCGAGGCCGTCGAGTCCGTGCCCCACGGCGCGGGGCAGTGGCGAGCCATGTTCCGGCGGCTGCCCGAGATGCCGGCCGGTTCCGTGTCGGCACGGGTCGAGTACACGGTTGCGGCCGACGACAGCGCGCCGCTGGACGTGTGGATCGATCGACTGCTGCTGCGCTTCGGCGCCGCCGACGTCATCTACCGGAATCGTTTCACGCCCGAAGTCTACTGACCCGGGAGACCGGCACGGAATCAGCGCGATTCCGTGCCGGCCGCTCCGCCGCCTGTCGGCCGCATCGATCTGGCCGCGCCGGGTTACCTGTGCAATAATTGCGCGTTTGTATCCGTCCGCAATGGACCCCAGATAATCGCAGACGCCAACAGCATCTCTTGAGGAAACACCTATGGATTTTCTGATCTCCAGCGCGATGGCGCAGGACGCCGCACAGCAGGCGCCTTCGATGCTCAGCAGCCTCCTGCCGCTGATCCTGATCGTCGTCATTTTCTGGTTCCTGCTGATTCGCCCCCAGATGAAGCGCAACAAGCAGCACCGTGAACTGGTTGCTGGCCTGTCGGCTGGCGACGAAGTCGTGACCGCCGGCGGCATGCTCGGCAAGATCACCGAGGTGGGGGAAAGTTTCGTATCGCTCGAGCTGACCGACGGCGTCGTCATCAAGCTGCAGCGCCATTCCGTCGCCCAGGTCGTGCCGAAGGGAACGATCGACTCGTCCAACTGACGCCCTTCGCGCCAGCCTGGCCACAAGAAACAGAAACAACGACTGACTAGCCCATGAATCGATTCCCACCCTGGAAGTACGCCCTGCTGATCATCGCGCTCGGCCTGGGCCTCGTTTACGCCCTGCCCAACATCTACGGCGATGATCCCGCCGTTCAGGTGTCCTCGTCGCGCGGTTTCGACCTGCAGCCCGAAATCGTCGGCGAAGTCGAGCGGACCCTGGAATCGGCCGGTGTCCAACACGGCCCGGTGGATTTTTCGTCCCAGCGCGTTCTGGTTCGCCTCGACAGCAGCGACAGGCAACTGCGAGCGGCCGATGCGCTGAGGGAGTCCTTCGGCGATGACTACGTGGTGGCGCTCAATCTCGCGCCCGCCACGCCGTCCTGGCTGTCTGCCCTGGGTGCCGAACCCATGGTGCTTGGTCTCGACCTGCAGGGCGGGGTGCACTTCCTGATGCAGGTCGACATGGAAGCGGCCAAGACGCAGCGCCTCAACAACTACGTCGAGTCGGTTCGCAATCTGTTGCGTGATGCGGGTATACGTTACCGCTCGGTTCGCGTGTCCGGCGAGAATCTCGTCGTCGAGCTGCGCACCGCAGAGCATCGAAGCGAGGCTCGCGAACTCATCGAGAGCGAAACGGAAGGCCTGGCCATCGAGTCGGTCGATTCCGGGCAGACTTTCAACCTGCGCGGCACGATTACCGAGGATTACCTGCAGGAGATCCAGCAGAACGCCCTCGAACAGAACATGACGACCCTGCGCAACCGCGTCAACGAGCTCGGTGTTGCCGAGCCGGTGATTCAGCAGCAGGGCGCCAATCGCATCGTCGTGCAGCTGCCCGGCGTGCAGGACACCGCGCAGGCCAAGCGGGTACTTGGCGCGACGGCGACCGTCGAGTATCGAGCCGTCGACGAGCAGAACGACCCCTACGAGGCCGAACGTACCGGCCGGGTGCCGCCGGGCTCCAAGCTCTACTACGACCGCAACGACCAGCCGATCCTGCTCTCGCGCGAGGTCATCGCTTCCGGCGAGAACCTGATCGGCGCGGCGGCCGGCTTCGACCAGCAGTCGGGCCAGCCCAACGTGGTCGTCACGCTGGATGGTGAGGGCGCGCGGCGCATGCTCGAACACACGACCGAGAATGTCGGCAAGCGCATGGCGGTGGTGTTCATCGAGTATCGCCCGGAAACGCGCATGGTCGACGGCGAGGAAGTCCACTCGACCCGCCGCGTCGAGGAAGTGATCTCGGCCGCGGTGACCCGCGAGCCCTTCGGCAAGCGGTTCCAGACGACCGGTCTGGGTTCGGCCACCGAGGCGGCTCAGCTGGCCATGCTGCTGCGCGCCGGCGCGTTGGCAGCTCCGATGCAGATCATCGAAGAGCGCACCGTCGGACCGAGCCTCGGTCAGGACAACATCGACCAGGGCTTCCAGTCGGTCATCATCGGCTTCGCGCTGGTGCTGGTCGTGATGGCCGTCTACTACAAGGTCTTCGGCCTGATCGCCAACCTGGCGCTGACGGCGAACCTGGTGCTCATCGTGGCGCTGCTGTCGCTGCTCGGCGCGACCCTGACGTTGCCGGGTATCGCCGGTATCGTTCTGACGGTCGGTATGGCGGTAGATGCCAACGTGCTGATCTTCGAGCGCATACGCGAGGAGTTGCGCAACGGCAACACGCCCCAGGCATCGATTCGGTCAGGCTACGAGAAAGCTTTCTCGACCATTGCCGACGCCAACGTGACGACCCTGATCGCGGCCATCGTGCTGTTCATGTTCGGCACCGGACCGATCAAGGGCTTTGCGGTGACGCTGAGCCTGGGTATCGTCACCTCCATGTTCACGGCCATTCTCGGCACGCGTGGCGTGGTTACGCTGATCTACGGCGGCCGCAAGCGCGTCAAGTCACTGGCCATCTGAGGAGCGCTCAATAGTCATGGATATCATCAAGAGCGACACAAAGATCAATTTCCTGCGGTTCAGCAACATTGCGCTGGTGCTGTCCGCGCTGGTGCTGATCGCGGGAATCGTCTCGCTGTCGACAAAGGGGCTGAATTTCGGCCTGGACTTCACCGGCGGTACGCTCATCGAATTGCACTATCCCGAGCCCCCGGAGATGAACGACGTCCGGCAGACGCTCGAGCAGGAAGGTTTCGATGAGTTCGTCGTGCAGACTTTCGGAACCGCCAGCGACATCGTCGTGCGGATTCCGGCGGCCGACGACGGCGAGTCGAGCGCCGATATCAGCACCCGCGTGCTCGAAGCGCTTTCGGCACAGGCGCCGGAACTGGAGATGCGCCGCGTCGAGTTCGTCGGTCCGCAGATCGGCCAGGAGCTGGCCGAGCAGGGCGGCCTGGCACTGCTCTACGTGCTCATCGGCGTGCTCCTCTACATTTCCTTCCGTTTCCAGTGGCGCTTTGCCGTAGGTGCGGTCGGTGCGTTGGTGCACGACGTCCTGCTGGTCGTCGGCGTGCTTTCGGTTTTCCAGGTCAGCTTCGACCTGACGGTGGTGGCCGCGATCCTGGCCGTGATCGGCTACTCGCTTAACGACACCATCGTCGTCTACGACCGCCTGCGCGAGAATTTCCAGACCAAGCGAAAGGGCACGCCCGAGGAACTGACCAACCTCTCCATCAACCAGATGCTCGGTCGCACCCTGATGACGTCGCTGACCACGCTGCTGGTGCTGATCGCGCTGTTCTACTTCGGCGGCGAGATCATTCACGCCTTTGCCTTTACTCTCATCGTGGGCGTCATCATCGGTACGTATTCCTCGGTCTACGTGGCCGGCAGCCTGGCGGTCAAGCTCGGCGTGTCCAAGATGGATCTCATGCCGGTGCAAAAGGAAGGCGCCGACCAGCCGGATCAGGAGATCCTGCCCGAGCGTTTCCGCAACCGCGAGGCCTGACTTGCGCCTGGTCGCCTTGATGTTGCTCCTGCTGCTGCCGGCCCTCGCGGCCGGCAGCGATGAGACCTTTCAGGGCGATCAATACATGGTCGAGATGGCCCTCTGGATCGACGGCAAGGAGCGGGGTACGCCCATCGTCGTCGTCGAGCCCGACACGCCGACCAGCGTGGAGGTCAGCGACGATTCCGGCCGCGAGCGCTGGAAGATCGAGCTGCTCGTTCAGGCGCCTCCGGCCAGCGAAGGCGCGCCCGCGGGCGCGACGTGGCTCTACCTGACCGTGTATCAGGGCAACGACGGCAAATGGGAGACCCTGGCCGATTCCCTGCTGGGCGTACGAGAAGGCCGGACCGCTGCCATGGCGGTTGCCGACGCGAGCGAGGAGCCGGCAACGAAGCAGAACAGCCTGGTCTATCTCGAGGCCCAGGCATCCCGGCTCCGCCCCGGCGAGGCCCGAAACTGAACGGGTACTGCCACGCTGGCTAATCGGGGGTGTCCTGCCTTAATCTGGGGCTTTACCCGACGGCAGCCCCACCGCCCCGATGAGCGAGGAATCCGCCAAGAGACGCTATCGCGAAGCCAAGGCCATCGCCAGCGATGCGCTCGAGCTCGATCCGTCGAGTCGGCCGGCACTGATCCACCGACGTTGCGGCGACGATGAAAGTCTCCGGCTCGAGGTCGAGTGGCTGATCGAAGCGGCCGAAGACGACACCGAAGACGATGTGCCCGAAAGTTTCCAGGCGGCGGCACGCAGCGCCCTGCAGGACGTTTCCCTGGAAGTCCCCTTGCCGCGAAACTACCGGCTCCTCAAGCGAATCAGCCAGGGCGGCATGGGGATTGTCTATCTGGCGGAGCGAGTCGACGGCAATCTCAGGCAACCCGTAGCCTTCAAGCTCCTCCATCTGAGCGAATCGGACAACGAGGCCGTGTCCCGGCGTTTTTCGACCGAGCGCGGGATACTGTCGCGCCTGAGCCATCCCTGGATCGCGCATCTTGTCGACGGCGGACTGACCGCGGAGGGCCGCCCTTTCCTGGCCACGGAGTTTGTCGACGGCGTCCGCATCGATCGGTGGGCCGCCGGCGCATCCAGGGACGAGATCCTGGCGCTTTTCGTGAAAGTGTGCGATGCCGTCGAGTACGCCCACCGCCACATGATCATTCATCGCGACCTCAAGCCGGCCAACATCCTGGTAACTCCATCGGGCGATCCCAAGCTGCTGGATTTCGGCGTCGCTCGCCTGCTGGATGTCGAGGAGGATACCGGCGAGCCGGCCGGACAGGCGCTGACGATGGCCTATGCCAGCCCGGAACAGCTTCGCGGCGCGGGGCTCGGTGCCGCGACCGACGTCTATTCGCTGGGCGTGCTTCTCTTCGAATTGCTATGCGGCACGCCGCCCTTTGACGGCACGAAAGACCCCGGCGAACTTCGCGAAGAGATTCTTCAGGGGCGCTACCCCGTGCCCACTGACCGGGACGGATCACGGCTGCCCCGGGACCTCGCGGCAATCATCGGCCGGGCCATGGAGACCGAAGATAGCCGACGCTACGAATCGGTTCGGGCGCTGGCCGATGACGTTCTCCGGTTTCGCTCGCAACGACCGGTCAAGGCAAGAGGTGGCGGCTTCCTCTATCGAGCCGGCCGATTTTCCCTTCGGCACCGGGCGGGCCTGGCAGTCGCCTTGATCGCCCTGGCTTTTCTGACCGCCTTCCTGGTCGACCGGGAGATGCAGCTGGAGCGAATCGCCTGGGAGCGCGACCGTGCCGAGGCCGTCACCGAGTTCATGTCGGAATTGCTGTCCGGGGCCGACTCCCTGCCCACGCGCGGCAACGACGTGACCGTGCGCGAGATTCTCGATCTCGGCAAGCAACAACTGGCTGAGTCCGAACAGGCGAATCCCGCGGCTGCCGGGCAGATGTACGTCGTGCTGGGCGAAGCCTACAACGCCCTGGGCCTGGGCGAGCAGGCCGTTCCGTTGCTGGAGACGGCGAGGCGGTCCCTGGAAGGGCTGCTGGAGCCCGAAGAGCAGGCAATGATCCAGTCCCAGCTTGGAGCCGCCTACGATTCCGCCGGACGGGCGGCCGAAGCCATCGCCGCCGATGAACGTGCCATCGACCTGCTGATGCGTTCACCGGGAGCGCATGCCAGCGAACTCACCCGACTTCGGATTCGCCGGCTGCGCAACCAGGCCAATGTGCTCGACGAGCCACCCGCGGCCGTGATCAAGCAACTCGAGGCCATTGTCGATGAACTGCGTGGATCGAGCACCGCGGATCCGGAGGTGTTGTTCGAAGCTCGCGCGGCGCTGGTCGGTGCCCGCGTGGCCGCCGGGCAGGAAGAAGCGGCGCTGGCCGACGCGGAGCGTGCACGGGAATTGGCCGAATCGGTCTATGGAGAAGGGGATCCCCGGCGCCTGCGCGGGCGCTACGTGTATGCAACCGCGTTGATGCTGAGCGACCCCGGGGGTGCCGTCGACATGTTCCAGGCCCTGATTGCCGATCACCAAAGGCTGGTCGGGCCCAGCCAGAGACTGGCGAATACGATCGGCAACCTGGGCGTGGCCCTTTCGAGACTGGGACGCAACCGGGAGAGCATGGAGGCGTTCGCTCGCGCGGCAGAAATGATCGAGGCTTCCGTGGGCCGGGATCACTATCTCTACCGCCTGTCGATGACCAATCTTGCGGCCCTGCACCTGCGCGTGGGCGAGGCGGAGCAAACCGAGCGGATCGTGCGCGAAATCCTGCCCGATCTGGAAAGCCGGCATCGGGAGTTCGGCGGTGTCGAGACGTTCTATCTCGCGTCCGCGCTGGAGGTTCTTGGCGGCGCACAGGTCATGCAGGGGAGGCTGGCCGAAGCCGCGGAAAGCTACCGCAATGCGCTGACATTGCTTGAAGCCGCCCCGAAGGACGGCGCTGCCGGACTGCGGACTCGCATTGCCGAGAAGCTCGGCGAGATCGAAAGGGAGCTCGAACCGTCCTGAACCAGGGCCTTATCCGGTGGCATCGGTGTGTTCCGAAAGACGTCGCTTCAGCCACGCCCGCGCCATTCGCCACTCCCTGGCCACCGTCGAGCGCGAGACGTCGAGGGTCTCGGCGGTCTCCTCCATGCTCAAACCCGCGAAGTAGCGCAATTCGACGATGCGGGCCTGGCGCTCGTCGATCTCGGAGAGCTGTTCGAGAACTTCGTCGATAGCGATCAGTTCCGAGCCGAAAGCCTCACCGGGCTCCGAATCGTCGATGTCCACGCGAAGATGGCTCTGCGGTCGTTTGTCGGCCTGCCGCTTGCGCGCATAGTCGACCAGCACGCGACGCATGACGGTTGCCGCCACGAGCACGAACTCCCGGCGATCCTCCCAGCTCTCGTAGGCCTGGCCGGCCAGCCGAAGATAGGCTTCGTTGATCAGGGCGGTGGGCTGGAGCGTATGGTCGCCGCGCTGGGCGGATAGTTGCCGGGCGGCGAGGGCGCGCAACTCGTCGTAGACCAGCGGCAGCATGCTGGCGAGGGAGGGATCGCCCCGCTTGGTTGCACGCTTGACCAGGTCTTCCAGTTCTTCGGTTTTTCGGGGGGCTTTTGCCATGCCGGGAGACAGCCGCGTCTTGAGGTTTCCATGCTACATCATCCCTGCCGCGGCGCCGATTTCACTTTTGAGGGCGGGGTGAACTACAATGGCCCGGCACCGAGAATCCGAGGGTCCGGAACGACCGTTCCATGAAATTCTTCAATGCTCTTGCACTGTTGCTGGCCATGGCCTGGGCGCCAGGGGGGATGGCACAGGACGGGGGGCGCGACTGTCTTGTCGCGTCCGAGTCCGGCCGTCTGCCCGAAGGTGTTCGGGCCATCGAGCCCATGGCTGGCAGCCGGCTCGAGCGCGTCCGGATCGCGTGCGCCGACAATCGCGTCTCCGGCCTCACCATCAAGCTGGTTCCGGGCCGGAGCACGGTCGCCCGCATCCTGTTGGTCGGTGGTGCTGGCCACGCGGCTTCGATGACCGGTGCCGGACTGCCGAGCGGCTGGGTGGATCTCTCCGCGCGCCGGGTCGGAGCGGGAACCACGCTTCTGACGTTCTCGGTGGCGGCCCCGGATTCGGCCGAGGCGGGCAGCACCTTCAGTGATGTCCTGAGCGTCACGCGATCGGGTCGAGCGTTCGATATCGACGTGAGCCTGGAAGTCCTCGACGAAGGCCCGCTGTTCCGCGACGAATTCGACGTGGACCCAGTCATCGGTCAGTTCAGCCTGGTGATGTAGCGTTCGGCGCCGGCCGCCGCCGCGCCGGTGCAAGCCACCCGGCATCCTCCGCCGGTCCAGGCAACTTTCTATCAGCGGCGTTCCACCCAGTCCCCCGATTTGAGCGTCATCGCGCAGGCGTTCGGGCGGAAGTGGTAAAGCCAGTGATTGATGTCGGGGGCGTCGATGACCGCCAGGTCGGCCCGGTAACCGGGCATCAGGCTGCCGT
>JAASTB010000072.1 GCA_021767625.1 Wenzhouxiangella sp. | reverse complement strand
CCGGCGACGTGCGGCAAGTCGAGAAGCCGGCGGTTCATAACGCGAAACCACAGCGGCGGCACGTAGGCCAGCACGAACATGCCGAAGTAGCCGGTCGGCAGCCGGGGCAGGTCCTCGAAGTGACGCAGAGACTGGTAGCGCCGGTTGGGATTGGCGTGGTGGTCGGAGTGGCGCTCGAGGTGGAACAGCAGCAGGTTGGAGAACACGTGGTTGCTGTTCCAGGAGTGGTGGGGCTTGCAACGCTCGTATTCGCCTGCTTCGTTCCTTCGTCTGAGCAACCCGTAGTGCTCGACGTAGTTGGCGCTCGTCAACTGGAACCAGGCGAACAGGTTGTGGACGAGCAGGAACGCAAGGGTCGTCCAGCCGAGGGCCAGCACCAGCCCGCCCTGCAGAAGCAGGGTCATCAGCCAGGATTGCAGGATGGTGTTGTGCGGGCTCCAGGCAACGCGGCCGCGTCGCGCCAGGCGGCGGCGCTCGATGCGCCAGGCCCGGCAAAGGCCGCCGGGCATCTCGCGCAGGGCAAAGCGGTAGATCGATTCGTTCATCCGCGCACTGGCGCAATCCTCCGGTGTGGCCACGTACTTATGGTGGCCGAAGTTGTGTTCGACCGTGAAATGCCCGTAAGCGGGGACCGCCAGGGCCAGGCGACTGAGCCACTGCTCGATGCGAGTGTGCTTGTGACCCATTTCGTGTGCCGTATTGACCGCCAGGCCGGAAGCCAGGCCCGCCACCAGGGCAAGCGTGATCCAGGCCGCGGGGCCGAGTCCCTGAGTGGCGGCCCAGGTCGCGGCGATGACCAGCGAAACGATGTGCAGTGGAACGGTCAGCCAGGTGAGGACGCGGTAATAGCGATCGTTCTCCAGTTCGGGAACCGTCTGCTCCGGCGGGTTGCTGCGGTCTTCGCCGAGCAGGGCGTCGAGCATCGGCACCAGGACGTACCCGAACACGAGGGGGAGCACCAGCATCCAATCGCGGCCGGTGAGGGCGTGCAGCGCGACGGCGAATACGGGCGAGAGCGGATAGACCACCGACAAAAGCCAGAAAAAGCGCTTGCGATCGGTATAGCTGCCGGGCCGCCCGTCGCCGTCGACGTAGTGGAAAGTCCGGGTCAGCACAAGCCGGCCTCCATGGCGACCTGATTCGATTTCATTGTAGACAATGCGCTTTGCGCATTCCAATTTGATGTCGCCCCACATCGGCTTGGGTTACGATTGGCCCCGTAGCTCATCCGGCAGTAATGAACTATGCACAGTCTCGAGAACTCGCCGTTCAAGGCGTACGACATCCGCGGGCGCGTGCCCGACCAACTGGACGAGGAAAGGGCCTTCCTGATCGGCCAGGCTTTCGCCCGGGTGATCCAGCCCGACGGTCCGGTGGCGATCGGCTTCGACATGCGCCTGACCAGCCAGTCACTGGCCGCCGCCCTGGCGCGCGGACTCAACCGCGCCGGCGTCGACACGCGCGATATCGGCCTGTGCGGCACGGAAGTCGTGTATCACGCCGCCTCCATGGACGGCATGGGCGGCGGCATCATGATCACCGCCAGCCACAACCCGGCCGACTACAACGGCATGAAGCTGGTTCGTGAACAGGCCATCCCCATCAGCGCCGATACGGGGCTGAAGGAAATGGAGGCGCTGCTGGCTGAGGGACTGGAACCGGTCACCGTCGGCAAGCCCGGCGATCACCGCCGCCTGTCTGTATTCGACGAGTACGTCGAGCGGGTGCGGGCCTTCGTCGACACCGAACGCCTGGGCAACGCGAAGATCGTCGTCAATGCCGGCAACGGCTGCGCCGGGCCCGCCTTCGACGCGATCGCCGAAGGGCTGCCCCTGTCGGTCACGCGGCTCCACCACGAGCCCGACGGCCGGTTTCCCAACGGCGTTCCCAACCCCCTGCTGCCGGAGAACCGGGAGGAAACCGCTCGCGCGGTCGTCGAGTCGGGCGCCGATCTGGGGATAGCCTGGGACGGCGACTTCGATCGCTGCTTCTTCTTCGACCACACGGGGCGCTTCGTCGAGGGCTACTATCTGGTCGGCCTGTTCGCCCGGCAGTTGCTGGAGAAGTCGCCCGGCGAGAAGATCGTGCTGGACCCGAGGCTGACCTGGAACACGCTGGCCGAAGTGGCGGACGCGGGCGGAACCGCGCTGGTCAACAAAAGCGGCCACGCCTTCATCAAGGAGCGCATGCGCTCGGAGAACGCGCTCTACGGCGGGGAGATGTCGGCGCATCACTATTTCCGGGATTTCAGCTATTGCGACTCCGGAATGATCCCGTGGCTGCTGCTGCTCGAGCGAATCGCCACGACCGGCAAGTCGCTGGCCGAACTGGTCGATGAACGCATCCGTGCCTTTCCCTGCAGCGGCGAGATCAACTTCACCGTCGACGATCCCCAGGCCGTCATGGACCGTGTGCTGCAGCATTTCGCGCCCGACGATCCCAAGATCGACCGAACCGACGGCATCAGCCTGGCCTTCGACGCATGGCGCTTCAATCTGCGCGCCTCGAACACCGAGCCGGTGATCCGGCTCAACGTCGAAACCCGTGCCGACGAGGAGTTGCTGGCGGAAAAGACCGAACTGCTGCGTACCCTGATCGCCTGAATCGCCGAAACGCTCAGGCCAGGCCGGAAGCGCTCGCGCGATCGGGTGCCAGTTCGACCCGATTGCGACCGCCGTCCTTGGCACGATACAGCGCCTGGTCGGCCCGGCGCTGCAGGCTTTCCCAGTCGTCGTGCACCGGGTCGTAGGCCACCACCCCGACGCTGGTCGAAACACGAATCTCGACATCGCGGTAGCGGAAGTGACCGTCGGCGAGTGAGCGACGCAAGCGCTCTGCAATGCGGGCCGCTTCCCGACCGTCCGCACCGGGTAGCAGCACCAGGAACTCCTCACCGCCAACGCGGAATGCAATGTCGCCCTCGCGAATCACCTGCCTGACGCGATCGGCGGCTTCGATCAGGACCTGGTCGCCGGCCGCATGCCCGTGTTCGTCGTTGATGCGCTTGAAGTTGTCGAGGTCGAGCAACACCACCGAAAGCTGGTGATCACTTCGATCGACGCGCGCCATCTCGCGCGCGGCGTATTCCTCGAGCGAATAGCGGTTGAGCAGGCCCGTCAGCGCATCGTGACGGGCCATGTGCCTGAGGTGCGCCTCCTTCCTGCGGAACAGCAGCAGGGCCAGCGCGACGGTCAGTGCCATGTAGAACACCATCGAGGACAGGAACGCGGGCACCATCACGTTGACGCCGCCAGGGGCGGCCGATTCTCCACGACCGAGCGCGATGTAGACGGCGCGCAGGCTCAACAGCACGGCATTGCCCAGAATAACCAGCGCAACCGCTTTCCTGTAGCCGGCCAGCATCTCGTCCTTGGCCCGCCAGAGCATGAACGTGCAGGCGATGGCCAGCAGCATGTAGACGGTGGCCAGCAGCCCGACGCGCATGCCTGTATCGGCGTACATGCCCGGCCAGAGCAGCCCGCCGGCTAGGACCGTCAGCGCCATCGCCAGTATCAGGCCACTCGAGCGCGCGCGGCCGAGATGCTCCTCGATACCGACCAGGATCAAGCCATAGGCAAGAAAGATGGCCGTGTTGCCGAAAGCGATGGTCGTGCGCAGATCGACGATCACGGTCCCGGCCATGGCCAGGTTTCCCAAAACGTGGCCGAGACAGAACAGCACGCCGGCCAGCGCCCAGTCGGCGATGGCATGCTCGCGATTGCCGGCGAGGAATATCCCGCCCATGGTGATGGCCATGAACAAGGCAGCCAGCGCCGACGTCACGGCAAGCGTGTAGGCATCCAGACTCGGCATGTCTCCCCTCCCCCGAGTATCGGCTCGCTATATTTTTTACCGAGGACCCGGCCGCGCGAGCGTGTCGACCGGCCCTCCCGCGACCTCAGTCGACTTTCGCTTCCCGATTCTCACCGGTCATCAGCGCACTGATCGTGTCGACCGGCGCCGAGCCGTAGCTGAGGAACTGGTTGTGAAATGACTTGAGGTCGAATTCGTCGCCCTGCTCGGCCTTGAGCCGCTCGCGCAGGTCCATGATCGCGGCATAACCGGCGTAGTAGGAAGTCAGCTGCACCTGGCTCAGGGTCAGCCGACGCCACTTCTGGGTTGCCTCCGAAGTTTCCTGAAAGGCTTCTTCCTGCATCATGCGCACTGCCTCGTCGCGCTCCATGCCCCGCACGTGGACAGCATAATCGAGGATGGCGTTGTGCGTGACGCGCAGGAGCCACTTGCCGTGCATCAGCCACAGTTCCGGCTCATGATCGCCCCAGCCGGCCTCGAGCATCATGCGTTCGGAGTAGACCGCCCAGCCTTCGACCATCGCCCCGTTGCCGAACAGGCTCTTGACCAGGCTCGGCGACTTGTTGGCATGAAGCAGCTGCGTGTAGTGACCCGGGATTCCCTCGTGGATATTGAGGATCTGCAGCATCCAGTCGTTGTACTCGCGCAGGTAGCTGGCCGCCTGTTCTTCGCCGTAGGTCTCCAGCGGTGTGACGTTGTAGTAGGTCTCGGCCTCCGGATTGAACGGCCCCGGCGCGCTGACCGAGGCGATCGCGCCGGTTCCGCGCATGTACTCGGGCGTCTCGCGCACGACCAGGGGCTTGTCCGGGTCCTGGTCGAGCAGATCGTTTTCGCGCACGAACTCGGCCAGTCGCGGCATCTGGCTCCGGATCTCCTCGACGAATTCCCCGACCGCGACATGCTCCTCCGAGAGCCGGTCGATCATCTGCCCGATGCGCTCGAGCCGCGCTTTGGGCATGGCCTCCCCGGCGAAGTACTTGGGCCACAGTTCCTTGGCGTAACCATCCATTTCCTCGAGCAGCCGATCCTTCTCGGCCTGGGCACGGCGATACAGCTCTTCCGCGGAGAAGTCGGCCTGGATGTCGTAGGCAAATTTCTGCTCGTAGAGCGCCTCACCCAGGCGGAAGGAGCGTGCATTGCCGGAGGCCTGGAGCTCTTCCAGGCGCCCTTCCAGCCAGCTAACCCACTCGTTGATGGCCGATTCGGCGCCGTCGAGCGCATTCGTCAGTGAGTCGGTAAGCGTCGCGTCCAGTTCGGCCTCATCCGCCTTTTCCCGGATGTCGGCCAGCACGCTCAGCCCGCCCCGGTTCTGGCTGATGGCCAATTCGGTGTGCTCGATGGTCGGCGTGCCCAGGCTCTCGCGCGCGGCGCGGTAGTAGGCCGGAACCTGCTCGAGCCGATCCCGGATCAGCGCCAGGCGCTCCGGCAAGGGCGCGAACTCGGTGTTGAGCAGGATGCTCAAGGGCCCGGCCACGTTGTAATTGGACGGTTGCCATTCCCAGGGCCGAAGCGTCTGGATGTAGAAACGCGATGATTCGAGACGGTTCTCGAGCAGGTCGTAGTCGGTGCGACGATCGACCGGCAGGGCGTCGCGCTCGAACGACTCGAGGCGGTCGAGGGAATCGCCGATGAAAGCCAGCTCCTCGCGACGATGCGCGGCATCGGGAATGGACACCTCCCCGGCGTTCTCGTAGCGGCCCTCGTAGATGGCCCACTCTGGGGAGCGGCGCAGCATGTCGTCGATCAGGGAATCGACGAAAGCATCGAAGGCGGCCACCCGGGCGTCGTCCGAAGATGAGTCGCCGGTCGTCTCGGGTGATTCGGCGGTCGCGGTCTCCGACGCTGCATGGTCCTCGCCGGCGGCCTCGGGCTCCGGGGAATCGGAGCAGGAAGCCAGAAGGCTGAGGAGGAGAGCAAGCGCCAACAAGCGATTCATAACGGTCATCGAATCTGTTCCAGGTCGTGCCAAACCTCCGATCGTACCCCAATCCCGGGGCACACCGCACCGCCTCGGGCTTGCAGTCGTGCCGCCCAGGTCCTATATTCCGCCTCATGACTCGCATGGATCACCATCGCGAAGAGTTGCTCAACGCTCTGACCCACGGCCTCGGCGCGATCCTGAGCGTCGGCGCCGGTGCCGTGCTGATCACTCTGGCGGCGGTCTACGCCGGCGCCCGCGAGGTCGTCAGCGCGTCGGTCTTCGTCGCCTCCCTGACCCTGCTCTACACGGCCTCGACCCTGTATCACGCGGCGCGCCACCCGGTCTGGAAGGCACGGCTGAAGGTGCTCGACCACTGCGCCATCTTCCTCCTCATCGCCGGCACCTATACGCCGTTCACGATCGCTGCGCTCAAGGGCGGTTGGGGATGGTCCCTGTTCGGCGTGATCTGGGGAATGGCCGTGGTGGGCGTGATCTTCAAGGTCTTCTTCACCGGCCGCTTTCGAGTGCTCTCGACTGCCACTTACGTGGGCATGGGCTGGCTGGTGGTCATCGCGCTGGCGCCGCTCAGTCAGGTCCTGACCACAACCGCCATGGCCTGGCTGGTGCTCGGCGGCGTGCTCTACACGGCCGGCACAGTTTTCTATCACAATGAACGGGTCCGCTTCGCTCATGCCATCTGGCACCTGTTCGTTCTGGCCGGCAGTGTATGCCACTTCGTCGCCGTTACCGCCCAGATGATTGCAAGTCCGGCCTGATCCGGCCGAGCGCCTCGACAATGCCGGGCACCTCGCTCGCGGGCAGCGCCCGGCTGAAGAAATAGCCCTGGAAGCTGTCGCAGTCCATCTGCGTGAGTATGTCGAGCTGCTCGAGATCCTCCACGCCTTCCGCAACCACCTTGAGACGCAGACAGCGAGCCATGCTGATGATGGCCGCCACGAGGTCGCGGTCCGAGTCCCGCCCGGCCAGGTCGAGAATGAACGAGCGATCGATCTTGAGCGTGTCCAGGTCGAACTTCTTCACGTAGGAAAGCGAGGAGTAGCCCGTTCCGAAATCGTCCAGCGAGATATGCACGCCCATCGCGCGCAGGCGGCGGAGCACGTCCTGTCCCGCCTGCACCTGCTCCATGAGCATCGATTCGGTAATCTCCAGGGTCAGCAGCCCTGCGGGCAGGCCCGAGCGCTGCAGCACCTTTTCGACGGTTTCGGCCATGCGCCCGGTCTGGAACTGGCGAGCCGAGAGATTGACCGAAACCGGCACGCCCTCGATACCGGCGCGATGCCACTCGGCCGCCTGCCGGCAGGCCTGCTCCAGCACCCAGTCGCCCAGCGGCACGATCAGGCCGCTCTCCTCCGTGGCCCGGATGAACTCCGTGGGCATCACCAGGCGACCATCGGCGGACCGCCAGCGCACGAGGGCTTCCACGCCGCAAACGTGGTACCGAGGGTTCGCCCCGACGATGGGCTGGTAATGCAGCTCGAACTCCTCGGCGTCGAGCGCATGCCTGAGCCGCGCGTCGAGCTGCAGCCGCTTGCTCGCGGACTGCACCATCGAGGTATTGAAATGTTGCCAGGTATTGCGGCCGCGGCGCTTGGCCTGATACATCGCCGCATTGGCGAACTGAAGCAATTCGGTAACCGAATGAGCATCGTCGGGAGACACGCAGATGCCGATGCTGGCGCTGACGTAGACCTCGCTGCGATTGGCCAGGACAAAGGGTTCGGCGATGGCTTCCAGGGTCCGGCGCGCACAGGCAGCAGCGCCATCCCGGGCATCCGGCCCGGACAGGTGGATCACGAACTCGTCACCCCCCATGTGGGCGAGGCCCGCGCCGACCGGCAGGCCGCCCCGCAGCCGGCGGGCCACCATCACCAGCAGATCGTCGCCGATCGGATGCCCGAAACTGTCATTGACGTTGCGGAAGTTGTCCAGGTCGATGAACAACACCGCGATTCGCTCTTCCCCCCGTCGTCCGACGGCGAGCAGTCGGCGCAACTGGTCCTGGAGATGCAGCCGATTGGGCAAGCCCGTCAGCGGGTCGTAGTAGGCCAGATGCTCCAGGCGTTTCTGGGCCTGTTTCAGTTCGCTGATATCGGTGAATATCCAGGCGTACTGTTCGTTTCCGCCGCGGTCGACGCCGATGTCGGTCACCGTGGCGAGAAAGGGGCGTTCCGCGCCGTCCGCGCTGCGATTCCAGATTTCTCCGTTCCAGTAACCGCGGTTGGCCACCGAGCGCTCCAGGTCCGCGAAGAAACGATCGTCGTGACGGGCCGAATGCAGACCGGCCAGGTCCCGACCCACGAGCCGGTCCTGACTCAGGCCCGCCATGCGCTCGAACGCCGGGTTGACCGATGCGATGCGCTTGCGCTGGTCGGTCAGCACGACGCCTTCGTGGGTTCGCTCGAAAACGACCGCGGTCTGGCGGAGCTCGCGAATGAGGCCCTCCTGGTCGCCGAGCGCCCGCCAGCTAAGCCAGAAGACAAGCACCGCGCTGGCCAGCACGAACAGCCAGCCCTTGTAGGTCTGGAAGGTGGTCAGAATTGCGGTGTCGCCGGCGAGTTGCTCGAGGGCCGTGTCGGAGAAGAAGATCCACAAGGCGCCCGCGGCCGCGTAGATCAGGGCCACCTTCAGCGCATAGCTGCCAGTGAGCTTCATCGACCACCCTCCCTTGCGGGCAGGAGGACGGCACGGCATCGTGCCGTAACCTGCCCGTGAACTAACTATACTACGAAAGCGTCGAAACCCAGAAATGCCGGCAATGGCCGGCCCGGATCAACGAACGACCCATGGAGTAGTCAATGTCCGCCAACACCCGAAAGCCCGCAACCCTCGTTTCCCTGTTCCTGCTGCTGGGACTGCTGGCCGGCTGCGCATCGACACCGTCCGACGACGTGCTCGTGAGCGAATCCCGGGCGGCCCTGGCAAGCTTCGTCGACCGCGACCCGGGATTGCAGCGCTGGGTGGACCAGGCCTACGGCTACGCGGTGTTTCCCAATATCGGCAAAGGCGGATTCTGGGTCGGCGGCGGCTTCGGCCGCGGCATCGTCTTCGAGCAGGGCCGGCCGGTG
>JAASTB010000071.1 GCA_021767625.1 Wenzhouxiangella sp. | reverse complement strand
GGCGACCAGCTGCACTGGCCCAACCCGGTCTGCGAGGCGCTGGATCCGCGGCGCGA
Organism: Wenzhouxiangella sp.; assembly: GCA_021767625.1. Taxonomy (GTDB): domain Bacteria; phylum Pseudomonadota; class Gammaproteobacteria; order Xanthomonadales; family Wenzhouxiangellaceae; genus Wenzhouxiangella. Next base: position 8,900 of record JAASTB010000071.1, on the reverse strand, counting down.
CCGGCTCATCATGGGCGAGCTCGCCAACGAGACCGGCTATGTCTGGCACCACGCCAAGAAGATCGCTCTGGTGCTCTCGGCGATGCGCCACTTCGCCGAGGCGGCCGGGGAGGCCGGTTGGTGCGTCGACTATCACCGATTCGATGCGGACAGCGAGGTCACCAGCTTCACGGACCTGGTCGAGCGCGCCTGCCGGGGCCACGAAGTCGACGAGATCGTCGTGACCTGGCCCGGGGAGTGGCGGGTACTCGAGGAGATCCAGGGCTGGACTTCGCGCTTCGGCGTGGACGTCACGATCCTGCCCGATGCGCGTTTCGTCTGCGGCCTGGAAGAGTTCAATGGCTGGGCCGGCGATCGGCGCCAGTTGCGCATGGAATTCTTCTATCGGCGCATGCGCAAGAAGACGGGTTACCTGATGGAGGGCGACGAACCGGCCGGCGGCGACTGGAACTTCGACAAGTCCAACCGCAAGGCCTGGAAGGGCGATCCGCCGGCAGCCAGCCCGATGTCATTCTCCCCCGATGCCATCACGCGCGAGGTGATCGATACGGTATCGCGGCACATCGACGCCTTCGGCGAGATCGGGGGGTTCGACTACCCGGTGACGATCGCGCAGGCCCGCCGGGCGCTGGCCCACTTCATCCGTTCGGCGGCCGCGCACTTCGGCGACTTCCAGGACGCCATGCACAGCGATTCCGACTGGCTGTTCCACAGCCGGCTTTCGTCGAGCCTGAACGTCGGCCTGCTCACGCCCGTGGAAGTCTGCGATGCCGTCGAGAACGCCTGGCGCGACGGCGACATTCCGCTCAACGCGGCCGAAGGCTTCATCCGGCAGATCATCGGCTGGCGGGAGTTCGTGCGTGGCATCTACTGGCGCGAGATGCCGGGGTATGCCAAGCGCAACGGCCTGGGCAACGAGCGCGACCTGCCGGACTTCTACTGGAGCGGCGAGACCGGCATGAATTGCCTGCGAGAGACCATCGATGCCACGCGCCGAAACGCCTACGCGCATCACATCCAGCGACTGATGGTTACCGGCAACTTCGCGCTGCTGCTGGGGGTGGTGCCGGAGCAGATCTGCGACTGGTACCTGGCCGTTTACGCCGACGCCTTCGACTGGGTGGAACTGCCCAACACCCTGGGCATGGTGATGCACGCCGACGGCGGATTGCTGGGTTCGAAGCCATACGCCGCCAGCGGCAAGTACATCGATCGCATGAGCGACTACTGCGCCGGCTGCCGCTACAAGGTCAAGGAAACGACCGGCGACGATGCCTGTCCGTTCAACGCCCTGTACTGGGACTTCCTGATGCGCCACCGGCGCCGCTTCGAGTCCAACGGCAGGATGAAGATGATGTACCGCCACGTCGACCGGATGAGCGAGGAGCGGCGTCGCGCGGTCGGGAAGCGGGCGGCGTTCGTCAAGCGTTGCGTCGACGAGCTTTGACCGAGCGCCTCGCTCAGATGGGGTCGGTGAACTGCGCGGTGCCGATCCCGCGGTCGGGCAGCAGGACCGGAATGCCGTCGACGACCAGGTAGACGACCTTGTCGTCGCGGGTGATCAGCGCCTCGCGCGGCTTTTCCTCCACCGGGCTGTGATCGACGTACTGGACGCCGCCTTGGGCGATGCGATCGGCGAGCTTCTTCAGCCGGCTTTTTTCCAGCGGCCTTAGCGGCTGGTGGCTCACCGGGCAGCAGAGAATGTCGAGAAGGGGGTCAGCGATAGCCATGCCGGTGATTGTAGCCGCTCTGCGCAAAGGCTGGAAGCGCGTTTACTCGGGGAGGCGGCGCTGCTAGTATTCCCTGTTTTCCCTCAAGCGGAGGCACCGCCACATGGCCCAAGCCCCCCTGATCGGCATCATCATGGGTTCGAAGAGCGACTGGGAGACGATGTCCCACGCCGCCGAAGTGCTCGAGGCCCTGGAAGTCCCTCACGAGGTCAAGGTCGTCTCCGCGCACCGCACACCGGATGCCATGTTCGAGTATGCCGAAACCGCCGAAGAGCGCGGCCTCGAGGTGATCATCGCCGGCGCGGGCGGTGCGGCCCACCTGCCGGGCATGGTCGCGGCCAAGACCGTGCTGCCCGTCCTCGGCGTGCCGGTGCAATCGCGCACGCTCAACGGGCTCGACTCCCTGCTGTCGATCGCGCAGATGCCCGGCGGCGTGCCCGTGGGCACCCTGGCCATCGGCAAGGCGGGGGCGATCAATGCCGGCCTGCTGGCCGCCTCGATGGTCGGCCAGTCCCACCCCGAGATCCGCGAGCGCTACCGCCAGTGGCGCCGGAACCAATCCGACGCGGTGATGGCGGCCACCGATCCCCGCCAGTCATGAAGGTCGGCATCCTCGGCGGCGGACAGCTGGCGCGAATGATGGCCCAGGCGGGCATCCCGCTGGGCTGCGAGTTCGTCTTTCTCGATCCCAAGGCCGACGCCTGCGCCGGCCGGCTGGGAGAACTGGTCGTCGCCGACTGGGAGGACGAAGGCGCGCTCGATCGGCTGTCGGCCTGCGACCGCATCACCTGCGATTTCGAAAACGTCCCCGCGACCGTGCTCGAGCGCCTGGCAGATGCCGGGCACCCCGTGCGTCCGGCGGCCAACGCGTTTGCCGCGGCCCAGGACCGCCTGACCGAAAAACGCCTGTTCGAGTCCCTCGACATCGAGGTTGCGCCCTTCGCGCCGGTCTCGGGGCGCACCGACCTGCTCGAGGCGCTGGACCGCATTGGCTATCCGGCCTTGCTCAAGACGCGGCGCATGGGCTACGACGGCAAGGGACAGTACCTGCTGCGCACGCCCGAGGACCTGGAGCCGGCCTGGGCCGAGCTCGGAGACCACGACCTGATTCTCGAAGGCTGGGTCGACTTCGATTTCGAGTGCGCCATTTCGGTGGTCCGCAATGCCGAAGGCGAAATGCGCTGCTATCCGCTTTCCCGCACCGTGCATGCCGACGGCATGCTGAGGCTGGCGGCTGCCCCCGCCAATGTGGATGCGGGCCTGCGCGAACGCGCCGAGGCCTGCGGGCGACTACTGGCCGAACACCTGGATTACGTCGGCTGCCTGACCCTGGAGCTGTTCGTGGCGGGCGACCGGATCCTGGGCAACGAATTCGCGCCGAGAGTCCACAATTCCGCCCACTGGACCATCGAGGGCGCGGTGTGCTCGCAGTTCGAGAACCATATCCGGGCGGTTTGCGACCTGCCGCTGGGCGCCACCGCGCTGCGCGCGCCGGCCCTGATGTTCAACTGGATCGGGGCGATGCCGCAGACGGACGCGCTACTGAAAGTACCCGACCTGCACTGGCACGACTACGGCAAGCAGTCGCGGCCGGGCCGCAAGGTGGGTCACGCCACGCTGCTGGCCGAGACCTGGCCGGCGCTGGTGCCGGTGGCGCTGGAGTTGAAGGAAGACCTGCCGGAGCCGCTCGACCGCCTGCTCGAGAAGCTCGTCTCGATCTGAGCGTCTGTCATCCTTTCGTGCCGCGTGAACGCCATTCGGCGATCGTGCGGCGCGGAATCGGGAAGTAGCCGTTGGTGACTTCCGGCTCGCCGGCCTTCGGGTCGGCCTCCAGGGCTACGTGCCAGTTCCCGCCCGGCCGTACCTCGAGCACATCATCGATGTCGTAGAGATCGTCGCGGTGGACCGATTCGCGGCCCACCAGCAGTTCCTTCCTGGCGCGTGCCTTGACTTCGGCCGGCGAGCGAGCGGGGTAGAGGGCATAGGCGTGCCGCTCCCACAGCTCGCCCGGCGCATAGCCGCCGATGTTGACGAAATACAGTCGCATGTCGTTCTGCGGGGCTTCCCGCGTCAGGCGAACCCGGTAGCCCGGGACCTGCTCGACGCGCGCCCAGGCATCGACGTGCAGGCCGTCGGGCAGGCCGAACCACTGGTCGAGCAGTTGCTCGTGCGTGGATTCGAGGTCGGTACCCACGGCGAAAACCACGTCGTGCAGCTCGACGTTACTGCCGGCAGCGCCGCCGCCCAGGCAGACGACGAAAAGCGCGGGATTCAGCGAAGGCTCAGTTGCCATTGTGGTTCGTCGGAGTGATGAAGGGCTCGGCCTGCGCGGTCGGGAACAGCACCAGGTGGCGCGCGTCGAGGGTCACGCCGATGGTCTGGTCGACCGCGTAGTCGTCGTGGCTGGGAAACAGCGCGGCGATTTCCTCGCCCGAATCGAGGACCAGGCGGTAGAGGATCTGTGCGCCCTGGAACTGGCGGGCAATGACCCGCGCCCTCGGGCCGTCGGCATCGGGGCGGATGTCGTCGGGGCGGATCAGCAGGGCCAGTTCGTCACCCTCGGGCCGATCGGCCGGCACCGGGGAGCGCCCCAGGCCGTGGACGAGGGTGTCGGCCTCGACGTGCGCCCTCAGGTAGGACCCGCGGCCGGTGAACGCCGCCACGTAGTGGCTCGCTGGCCGGTGGTAGAGCTGGTAGGGCGAATCCCATTGCAGCATGCGGCCGTCCTTGAGCAAGCCGACTCGGTCGGCCAGGGCGAAGGCTTCCTGCTGGTCGTGGGTGACCATCAGCGTGGCCGTGCCGCGGGCCTTGAGGATGTTGCGCACTTCCTCGCCGACATGGCGCCGCAGCCGCGCGTCGAGATTGGAGAAGGGTTCGTCCATGAGCAGCACGTCCGGCTCGGGTGCGAGCGCCCGGGCCAGGGCCACGCGCTGCTGCTGCCCGCCCGAGAGTTCGTGCGGGTAGCGGTGGGAGTAGCCGCCGAGACCGGTCAGATCGAGCAAATCGTCGATCCGACGCGACCGTTCCTTCTTCGACAGCCGGCGCAGGCCGAAGCCCACGTTGCCGGCCACGTCCAGGTGCGGGAAAAGGGCATGATCCTGGAAGACCATGCCGACGCTGCGCTTCTCCGGCGCCAGGCGAAAGCTGGGCGTGGAGGCCACCTTGTCGCCGATGCGGATTTCACCGGCGCGCAGCGGCTCGAATCCGGCGATGGCCCGCAGGGCCGTTGTCTTGCCGCAGCCCGACGCGCCCAGCAGGCAGCCGATCTCTCCGGTGTCGAGGCCGAAACTGAGGCCGCGGATGACGCTGCTCTCTTCGTAGCCGAGCCAGATGTCGTCGACTTCGAGAATCATGGGCAGTACCGCTTGCGAATGCTGCCGACGACGACCTCGGCAATGCGGTCGATCTCATCGTCGCCGACGATCAGGGGCGGGAGCAGGCGAACGGTCCGCCCGCGGGTGACGTTGATGATCACGCCGGCTTCGAGGGCATCGGATTTCAGCTCGGCGCAATCGCGATCGAGCTCGATGCCCACCATCATTCCGCGGCCGCGAATTTCGCGCACCGGCGCGAGGCCTTCCAGCCCTTCTCGCAACCGGTCGACGAGACGTCGGCCGGCTCGAGTAGCCCGCTCGCCGATGCGTTCCTCGCGCATGACTTCGATGACGGTCAGCGCGGCGCGGCAGGCCAGCGGATTGCCGCCGAAGGTCGTGCCGTGGCTGCCGGGTTTCATCAGCGCGGCCACTTCCTCCCGTGCCAGGCAGGCGGCGACGGGGACGCCGTTGCCGAGCGCCTTGGCGGCGGTCACGACATCGGGTGTCAGTCCGGCATGGTGCTGGAAGGCGAACCAGCGTCCGGTGCGGTTCATGCCGCTCTGGATCTCGTCGAGCATCAGCAGGGCGCCGTGCTCGTCGCAGGCTCTCCGCAGTCCCGGCAGATAGTCGTCGGGCGGGATGTGCACGCCGCCTTCGCCCTGCACCGATTCGACCAGCACGGCGACGATATCCGGATTTTCGGCCAGGGCGCGTTCGGCCGCGGCCGTGTCGCCGAAGGGCACGCGCACGAAGCCGTCGACCAGCGGCGCGTAACCCGACTGGATGGCCGGGTTGCCCGAGGCGCTGATGCCCGCCAGCGTGCGACCGTGGAAGCCGTGTTCGGCGACCAGCACGGCGGGCCGCTCCACGCCCTTTTCATGGGCGTGCAGACGCGAGAGCTTGAGGGCGCACTCTATGGCCTCGGCGCCGGAGTTGGCGATGAAGGCGCGTTCCAGGCCGCTGATTTCGGACAGGGCCTCGCCGAGCTGCTCCTGCAGCGGAAGTTCGACGATGTTGGCGGTGTGGATGAGTTTGTGCGCCTGGTCTGCGATGGCGTCGGCCAGCTTGGGATGGGCATGGCCCAGGCTGCACACGCCGATGCCGGAGATGGCGTCGAGATGGCGCCGTCCCTGATCGTCGATCAGCCACGCGCCTTCGCCTTGAACGATGCGCACCGGCATGCGCGCATAGGTGTTGAACAGATGCGTCATCACACCCGTCGGGGATTGGAAAGAGCGGCCATTCTACCGCTGAAAGTCGACCGGCGGCGTACGGGCGCCGCCGGTCGGAGTGCGGGGCGCGTCGTTCAGCCCTTGAGTCGGGAAGCGACGAAGTCCCAGTCGACGATCTCCAGGAACGCCTCGACGTACTTCGGTCGCGCGTTGCGGTAGTCGATGTAGTAGGCGTGTTCCCACACGTCGCAGCCCAGCAGGGCGGTGCTGTCGCTCAGCAGGGGGTTTTCGGCATTGGGCGTGGAGGTGACCTCCAGCTTGCCGTCCGGCGTCTGCACCAGCCAGCCCCAGCCCGAGCCGAAGCGCTTGACGCAGGCCTGCGTGAATTCGTCGACGAAACGGTTGTAGTCGCCGAAGTCGCGCTGGATCAGTTCGCCCAGCTTGCCTTCCGGCTCCTTGCCGCTGTCGGGCGACATGCAGCGCCAGTACAGGTTGTGGTTCCAGATCTGGCCGGCGTTGTTGAACATCGGGCCGGAGGACTTGCGCACGATGTCCTCGAGATCCATGTCGGCGAACTCGGTGCCGTCGATCATGTCGTTGAGCGTGTTGACGTAGGTCTGATGATGCTTGCCGTAATGGTATTCCAGCGTTTCGCGGGAAATGTTCGGCGCCAGGGCATCCATCGCGTAGGGCAGGTCGGGAAGCTCAAAAGCCATTGTGCGGTCCTCCATTGCGTGCGGATGTAAGAAACTAGATGGGAATGATAAACCCTTCGTTTCAAGGGCGTGCAAAACCTCGGGATTTCGGATCAGCCGCTGTCTTCCTCGATTTCCTCGAGGTGGCGCCAGCGGTTGACGATATTGCAGAACAGTGCGGCCGTGCGTTCGGTGTCGTATGCGGCCGAGTGGGCGCGGCTCTTGTCCCAGTCGAGTCCCGCCGCGCTGACCGCCCGGGCCAGTACCGTCTGTCCGTAGGCCAGGCCGCCGAGCGTGGCCGTGTCGAAGCAGCTGAACGGATGAAAGGGATTGCGCTTGTAGTTCGTGCGCTCCACGGCCGCGTTGAGAAAGCCGAGATCGAAATGCGCGTTGTGGCCGACCAGGACGGCGCGCTTGCAGCCGGTCTCGCGCAGGCTCTGGCGAACCGGCAGAAACAGGTGTTTCAGGGCTTCGCGTTCGGTCACCGCGGGGCGGAGCGGGTGATCCGGACGGATGCCGTTGAATTCCAGCGCGGCCTCTTCGATGTTCGCGCCCTCGAAGGGCTTGATATGCTGCATCATGACTTCGCCCGGGGACAGCCAGCCGTCAGGGTCCATTTCGATGATGCACATGGCCAGTTCGAGCAGGGCGTCGGTGCGGGCATTGAAGCCGCCGGTTTCGACATCGACGACCACGGGCTGAAAACCGCGGAAACGGTTGACGATTGAAGGCATGAAGAACGCGAATGGGCAAAAGAAGCAGGATAATGCACCGTCACCGGTTTGACCACCGACGTTCGTGGGCCCGCGGCGTCCTGTTCGCGCTGGTGCTGCTGCCGGGCCTGGCCTCCGCGGCGGTTTTCTGGTCGGTCACCGACGAGGCCGGACGACAGAACTGGTTGCTGGGCACCATGCACAGCGAGGATCCGCGTCTCCTGGAATGGCCGACCCCGCTGGTGGATGCGCTGACCCGTGCCGACCGGATCGCGCTGGAGCTGGTGCCGGACGCGGGCATGCTCGATCGGCTGCGGCAGGCGATGGTCTCGAGCGAACAATCCCTCGACGAGGTGCTGGAGCCGGCGCTTCATGATCGGGTCGTGAGCGTGCTCACCGACAAATACGGAATGACGGAGCCGGCCGTCAACCGCATGAAGCCATGGGCCGTCGCCCTGACCCTGGCGACCCGGCCGCCCGAGACCGGTATGTACATGGACCTGATGCTCTCCTACCGCGCGCAGGGTGCGGGTCTGGACGTCGTCGCGCTGGAAACCGTCGACGAGCAGGTCGATTTCCTTGCCGGCATGCCGCTCGACGACCAGGTCAGCCTGATTCGGGCGACGGTTGACGATCACGACGCCTACGAGGCGGTCTTCGACGAACTCGTGTCGGCCTACGTGGACGGCGACCTCGACCGGCTCGATGCGGTGGCCGACGAGCAGATGGCCGGCCTGGAAGAGCACATCGTGCGCTATTTCGACGAGCAGGGACTCGAGGCCCGCAATCGCCGAATGCTCGAGCGGGCGGAATCCTGGTTGGACGAAGGCGGACTGATCATCGCCGTCGGTGCGCTGCACCTGCACGGGCCCGACGGGTTGGTCGCCCTGCTGCGGGACCGCGGCTGGAAGGTCGAGGAGATCTACTGAGGCAGGGTGCCGAGCACGATCCCCCGGTCGCGCAGGCGCTCGAGCATGGTCGCTCCGGAACGCACGATGACCGCCGGATCCGGCGCATGCATCTCTTCGGCGATGTTCTCCAGTACCGAACGCCCGGTCAGCTCGGGCTGCCGGTCGATGAGCTCCAGAAGTCTTGCGGTGACGGCATTGAGCTTCATGAAGCCGAGGCGATCGTCGATCTTGCGCCAGGCCGCAAGGATCAAGGGCTGTTCAAGCGGCCGTTCGGGGCGCTGCTCCGGCGCGATTTCGTGAACCGGCCAGCTGTACTGCGCCAGGCGCAAGGTGGGGTTGAGGGCGATCCGCGCGGCCAGAAGGTT
>JAASTB010000070.1 GCA_021767625.1 Wenzhouxiangella sp. | reverse complement strand
CGGTAGCAGCGCTGAGGTGTCCTTCAGGCCGCGCTGGCGTTTGAGCAGGCTGATGTAGAGATCGCCGCCGATCGAGATCATGGCGATGCCGAAGGCCAGGGCGGCGAGCGTGAAGGGTTCGAACGGGTTGAGCGGGAAGATCGCGCCTGCCAGGGGTGTGAGCACGGCCGCACCCAGCAGGCCGCCCAGCGCCCCGGCGCGGGTCTTGCCCGGGCTGATCCTCGGCGCCAGTTTGGCGCCGCCGAAATGCCGCCCGCTGAAATAGGCGCCGGTATCGGCGGCAGCGATGATCACCAGCAGCAGGAACACCAGCCAGGGCGAAATCGACTGCAGCAGGCTCAGCCCCAGCCAGGCGGCGAGCAGGACGCCGCCGAGCACGACCAGCTTGAAGGCCACGATGGGCGGCGTTCCCGAGCGTCCCAGCCCGGGGCGCGACAGCCAGGCCAGGTTGACCAGCCACAGCAGGCAGGCGATCGACAGTAGCCAGGCCGGCTCCAGGCTCAAGACGTGAATCAGGGCGGCCAGGCCGGCCAGGGCAAAGCCGTAGATCCAGCGTGCTGCCGGGTGGTCGATGCCGGCCAGGCGGGCCGCTTCCCAGCCGCCGAGCAGCGGCAATACGGCGCCGACCAGCAGGGCGAAGCCGTTCGCCGGCAGCAGGAAGACTCCGAGCAGGCCGATGGCGGCCATCGCCAGGGCCGTGAGGACGCGCAGTCTAAGCACTCTTCACCTGGCTCAGTCCGCCGAAACGGCGGTCGCGGCGGGCGTAGTCGGCCAGCGCGGCCCGAAAGTGCTCCTCGCCGAAATCCGGCCACAGGATGTCGGTGAAGTACAGCTCGGTGTAGGCCAGCTGCCAGAGCAGGAAATTCGACAGGCGGCGTTCACCGCCGGTGCGAATGAACAGGTCCGGCGGCGCGGTCGCTGCCAGGGAGAGCATGGACTCGAAACGCGCCTCGTCGATCTCGTCGGGTCGGATGCGGCCGGCAGCGGCGTCGGCGGCAAGCGAACGCGCGGCCTGCAGGATATCGGCCTGTCCGCCGTAGTTGACGGCCACATTGAGCCGCAGCGACTCGTTGCCGGCGGTGCGCTTTTCGGCCTGCTGCATGCCTTCCCGCAATGTCCGGCTGAAGGCCGAACGGTCGCCGATGAAGCAAAGCCGCACGCCGTGCTCGTCGAGTTCACGGACTTCGCGGTTGAGCGCGCGCAAGAAGAGATCCAGCAGCTTCCTGACTTCCGACTTGGGCCGGCTCCAGTTCTCGCTGGAGAAGGCGTAGACGGTGAGAACCGGTATACCGAGGGTCAGGGCCGCGCGTATCGTGCGCTTGAGCGCGTCCGAGCCGGCTTCGTGGCCGGCCGAACGGGGTTGGCCCTGGCGTGATGCCCAGCGGCCGTTGCCGTCCATGATGATGGCGACATGATTGGGAAGACAGGTAAGCTCGGTCAAAGGGAACCTCAGATTTCCATCAGCTCCCGTTCCTTCGCGGCGACCGCCTCGTCGACCTGCGCGACGTACTTGTCGGTCAGCTCCTGGACCTGGCCTTCACCGCGGCGCAGATCGTCTTCGGTCAGTTCCTTTTCCTTTTCGTATTCCTTGAGCTGGTGATTGGCGTCGCGCCGGATGTTGCGGATGGCGATCTTGGCGTTTTCGCCCTCGGAATGAACGACCTTGGCGAGTTCGGCCCGGCGTTCCTCGTTGAGCGCCGGCAGCGGTACGCGGATATTGGCGCCGGAGGTGGCCGGGTTCAGCCCGAGATCGGAGGTCATGATGGCCTTCTCGATCTTCTGGACCATGGACTTGTCGAACGGCACCACGCTGAGCGTGCGCGCGTCCTCGCTGTTGATGTTGGCCGCCTGGTTCAGCGGTACCTCGGTGCCGTAATAGTCGACGGTCACGTGTTCGAGCAGGCTGGGGTGGGCCCGGCCGGTGCGAATCTTGGACAGTTCGTTCTTGAGCGCAGCGACGCTTTTCTGCATGCGCTCTTCGGCATCTTTCCTGATCTCGTTGAGCATGGTCTCACCTCTTGGATTACGCTGCCGCGCTCGGGTCGCGGCACGGCCGCCGATTGTAAGTGGTCAAGGGTCCGGCTTGTAGCCCCCGCCGGATTGATCAGCTCACCAGCGTACCGACTTCCTCGCCCCGTATGACCCGGCCCAGTTCGCCCGGGCGGTTGAGGTTGACGATGCGGATCGGCATGGACTGGTCACGGCAAAGCACGATGGCGTTGGTATCCATGACCTGGAGCTTGCGCTCGATGACCTCATCATAGCTGATGCGGCTGTAGCGGGTTGCTTCGGCGTCGGTGACCGGGTCGGCCGAATAGATGCCGTCGACCTTGGTGGCCTTGATCATCACGTCGGCGCCGACTTCGATGGCGCGCAGGCTGGCCGCCGTGTCGGTGGTGAAGAAGGGGTTGCCGGTGCCGGCGGCGAAGATGACCGCACGGCCCTTCTCGAGATGGCGAACGGCGCGGCGGCGGATGTAGTCCTCGCAGACGTCGCGAACGGAAACCGCCGACATCACGCGGGTGGTCACGCCGGCCTTTTCCAACGCATCCTGCAGCGCCAGCGCGTTCATGACCGTGGCCAGCATGCCCATGTGGTCGCCGGTGATGCGATCGATGCCCGATGCCGCCAGGCCCTTGCCGCGGAAGATGTTGCCGCCGCCGATGACGATGCCGATCTGCACGCCGCTGGCGACGACATCGGCCACCTCGCGCGCGATGCGCGAGGAAATCTTGGGGTCGATGCCGTAATCGAGCTCGCCGAGCAGGGCCTCACCGCTGAGCTTGAGCAGAACCCGTCGGTAGTGGGTGGTCTCGTTCATGTTCAGCAGTCTCTCCCTGCCCGGTTTGCCCGATTACGACGATCGTGTCTTCAGCCGCCCTTCGCTTGCTGCATGACTTCGGCAGCGAAATCGGCTTCTTCCTTCTCGATGCCTTCACCCACCTCGAGGCGGACGAAGCCCTTGATGGAAGCGCCCTTGCTCTTGAGCAGCTTGCCCACGGTCTGGTCGCTGTCCTTGACGAAGGGCTGGCCGGTCAGCGTGATCTCGGCCAGGCGCTTGTTGAGGCGGCCGGTGACCATCTTCTCGATGATCTCGGGCGGCTTGCCGCTGTCCTCGGCCTGGGCGACCAGGATCTGCTTTTCGCTGTCGATCACGTCCGACGGCACGTCCTCGACGTCGCGGTAGGCCGGGTTGAGCGCTGCGATGTGCATGGCCAGGTCGCGGGCCAGTTCTTCGTCGCCGCCTTCCAGGGCCACCAGCACGCCGATGCGGCCGCCGTGGATGTAGCCGCCCATCGTGCCGCCTTCGGCCGAGAGCTTGGCCATGCGGCGCACCTGCATGTTCTCGCCCAGCTTGGCGATGAGCTGCTTGGCCGCTTCCGCGACGGTCTGGCCGCCTTCGGTGGTGGCTTCATTGAGTGCGTCGACGTCATCGACCGTCAGGGCCAGGCCGGCGACTTCGTCGGCAAAGCTGCGGAAGTTGTCGTCCTTGGCGACGAAGTCGGTCTCGCAGTTGATCTCGACCAGGACGGCGCTGTCGCCGGACTCGGCCATGACCACCGCGCCTTCGGCGGCCACGCGATCGGACTTCTTGTCGGCCTTGGCCAGGCCGCTCTTGCGCAGCTGCTCGATGGCGGCATCCATGTCGCCGTCGGTCTCGACCAGCGCCTTCTTGCACTCCATCATGCCGGCGCCGGTGCGCTCGCGCAGTTCCTTGACTTGTGATGCGGAAATACTCATTTCTTTCTCAAAGCTCCTTGCAAATCGGGTTCGGCTAATCGGGTTCGATCAGGACTCGCCGTCTTCGTCATCCGCCTTGGCCGCGGTCTTCTTGGCCGCCTTTTTCTTGGTGGCCTTCTTCTTGGTCGTCTTCTTCTTGGCGGCCTTCTTCTTCGCCGTCTTCTTGGCGGTCTTGGCTTCGCCTTCTTCCGCAGACTCGTCCTTGGCTTCGGCCGCTTCCTCGGCCTTGTCTTCGGTCGTTTCCTCGGCCTTGGCTTCGGCGGCAGGCGCTTGTTCCGCAGCTTCGGCGGGCTCGGCCTTGGTCGCCGTCTTCTTCTTGGCGGTCTTCTTGGTCGCGGCCTTCTTGGCGGGCTTGGCCGACTGGATCGGGTTGCCTTCGGCGTCGAGCTCGACGAATTCGTCGGCATCGCCCTCGCCCGGCTGCGGCGCCGAGGCGCGGCCTTCCAGGATGGCGTCGGCGGCCAGCTGCGTGTACAGGCGGATGGCGCGGATGGCGTCGTCGTTGCCCGGGATCACGTAGTCGATGTTGTCCGGATTGTGGTTGGTGTCGACCACGGCGACGACGGGGATGCCCAGCTTGCGGGCTTCGGCCACGGCGATGTCCTCATGTCCGACGTCGATGACGAACATGGCGTCGGGCAGGCCGTTCATGTTCTTGATGCCGCCCAGGCTGCGCTCGAGGCGATCGCGCTCGCGCGTGAGTTCGAGCACTTCCTTCTTGACCAGCTTCTCGAAGGTGCCGTCGGTTTCCATCGCCTCGAGTTCCTTGAGGCGGTTGATCGAGCCGCGCACGGTGCGGAAGTTGGTCAGCATGCCGCCGAGCCAGCGGTGCGAGACGTACGGCATGCCGCAGCGCTGCGCTTCTTCGGCGACGGCCGTGCTGGCGGCGCGCTTGGTGCCGACGAACATGATGTTGCCGCGGCGGGCGGCGAGCTTGCCCAGGTAATTGAGGGCGTCCTTGAGGAGCGGCAGGGTCTCTTCGAGGTTGATGATGTGGATCTTGCCGCGAGCACCGAAGATGAAGGGCTCCATCTTCGGGTTCCAGTAACGGGTCTGGTGTCCGAAATGAACGCCAGCTTCGAGCATCTGGCGCATGGTGACGTCAGGCATGTCAATACTCCATTTTGTATGGACAAGGCGACCGCCCGCAGTCTTCCTTCGGGTCAGTTCGGCGGATCGCGAATTGTCCGGGGTTTAAGCCTCCGCTGATCCCATGCGGCGATCCTCGGGCCCGAAGGCCGGGACAACCCCGTCGCATGTGTCGACCAGCGTGTGTTTTTTGGTTCTTTGCCCGGGTCGGCCAGGCAAATCCCGTCAATTATAGCGGAGCTCGTCGGTCGCGCGCAATGCTTTGTGCCGCCTCGACAGCCGCCCGGCGGCGGCAAAGGCGAGAACTCCACGGGCGAGGGTATAGAATGCCCGAGAATGCCCGGGTGCCCCGGTTGGCGCGCCCTGAACGAGAGAGGGAGGAGCGATGCAGGACGCCAGCAGCCAGGAGAGTAACAACGCCAGCGAGTCGACGACCGGTGAAGGCGGCGCCGCCGCCGAAGCCCCCGCCTCGGCTCAAGCCGGCCAGGCCACCGAGATCGGCGCGGCCGACGGCGGCCTGCCGCTCGCAGATCCCCTCGGAAGCGGCGAGGCGCCGGCCTGGCTTCCGCCCCAGCTCGAGACGACCTGGGAATTCCTGGCGACCTATCCGCCCGTTCTGGCCCTCGTGGTGGCCCTGGTGGGCATCGGGCTGGCGCTGCTGGGGCGCGGTTTCGTCCTTTTCTGGGGGCACAAGCTCACCTCGCGCACGCGCAACGCCCTGGACGAGAAACTGCTGCGCATCGGCGCCAACGTCGCCGCCCTGATCGTTTCCTACCTGGCCGTCGTCCTGGCAATCCAGGTCCTGCAGCTCGGCGACACCGCCGAGAAGATCCTGATCCGGGTCGCGCTGACCCTGCTGGTGCTGCGCCTGATGACCTCGGCGCTCAAGGCCGGGCACGTCGGGCTGGAGATCCTGGGCGCCCTGCGCGAGCGCTTCGCGATCGTCGAGGAGCGCACCATGCCGCTGTTCGATCTGATCATGACGGTGCTGGTTATCGGCGCGGGTGCCTACGCCCTGCTGATGGTTTGGAACATCGATCCGACCGCCTGGCTGGCATCGGCCGGCGTGATCGGCATTGCGGTGGGTTTTGCCGCGCGCGACACCCTGGCCAACCTGTTCGCCGGCTTTTTCATCATCGCCGACGCGCCCTACAAGCTGGGCGACTACGTGGTACTCGACACCGGCGAACGCGGCGAGATCACCAAGGTCGGCATCCGCTCGACGCGCATCCTCACGCGCGACGATGTCGAGATCACCGTGCCCAACTCGATGATGGCCAACTCGCAGATCTACAACGAATCGGGCGGCAAGTGGGAGCGATTCCGCATCCGCATCAAGGTCGGGGTCGCCTACGGCAGCGACGTGGATGCCGTCTGCGAGCTGCTCGAGAAGATCGCGAGTGAACACGACACGGTGTGCAAGGAGCCTACGCCGCGGGTCCGGATGCGCGGCTTCGGCGATTCCAGCCTGGATTTCGAGCTGCTGTGCTGGGTGGCCCAGCCGGCCCAGCGCGGCCTGGTCAGCCACGAGCTCTACATGGCCATCTACAAGGGTCTCAACGAAGCCGGCATCGAAATTCCCTTCCCGCAGCGCGATATCTGGGTGCGGGATGCCGGCGTGGTTCGGCTGGAAGAGCGTGGCGGGGAGCCCGGCTGATTGCCGACGCTCTCAGCCGTTCGTGAGTCGTGACAAGACTTCTTCGAGCGGAATCTCTTCGTTCTCGCCGCCGCGCCGGCGGTATTCGACGATGCCCTTGTCGAGACCGCGATCGCCGACGACCAGCTGGTGCGGGATGCCGATCAGCTCGGCGTCGGCGAACATCACGCCCGGCCTGAGCGGACGGTCGTCCATCAGCACTTCCACGCCGGCGCTGGTGAGTTCCTCGTAGAACTTCTCGGCCTGTTCGCGCGTGCGGTGCGACTTGTGCCCGTTGATCGGCAGGATGGCGACCTTGAACGGCGCCATCGGTTCGGGCCAGATGATGCCCGCGTCGTCGTGGTTCTGTTCGATGGCCGCGGCGACGATGCGCGACACCCCGATGCCGTAGCAGCCCATCGTCGGGTGCACGCCGCGACCGCCCTCGTCCATGACCACGGCGTTCATCGATTCGGAGTACTTGCGGCCGAGCTGGAAAATGTGGCCCACCTCGATGCCGCGGATGATCTCGAGCTTGCCGTCGCCTTCCGGGCTGGGGTCGCCGGCCAGGACGTTGCGCAAGTCGGCGACGTCGGGCAAGTCGACGTCGCGACCCCAGTTGATTCCGAAGTAGTGCTTGTCGTCGACGTTGGCGCCGGCGCCGAAGTCGCTCATGACGGCGACCTGGCGGTCGATCACGCAGGGAATCGGCAGCTCGACCGGCCCCAGGCTGCCGGGGCCGGCGCCGATGGCCTCGCGGATCTCCGCTTCGGTGGCCATGCGCAGGGGCGCGGCCACCCAGGGGTGCTTCTCGGCCTTGACGTCGTTGAGTTCGTGATCGCCGCGCACCAGCAGGGCAACGAAGTCCGCATCGCAGTCGTCACTGGCCTCGACCACGAGGGTCTTGACGGTCTTGTCGACGGGCAGGTCGAACTGCTCGACCAGTTCCGCGATCGTCTTGGCGTCGGGCGTGTCGACCAGGCGCATGTCCTCGGTCGGTTCTCCACGCTCGCCCACGGCCACGGCCTCGGCGAGTTCGACGTTGGCGGCATAGCGGCCGCCGGGTACGTGCGCAATGGCGTCCTCGCCGGAGTCGGCCAGCACGTGGAACTCGTGGCTGACCGCGCCGCCGATGGCCCCGGAGTCGGCCTTGACCGGCTTGAACTTCAGTTCCAGGCGCTCGAAGATCCGCGAGTAGGTGTCGAACATCACCTGGTAATACTCGGCCAGGCTCTCGTCGTCGATATGGAAGGAGTAGCCGTCCTTCATCAGGAACTCGCGCGCGCGCATCACGCCGAAGCGCGGGCGGATCTCGTCGCGGAACTTCGACTGGATCTGGTAGAAGCAGATCGGCAGCTGCTTGTAGGAGCGAAGTTCGGCGCGGGCGAACTCGGTGATCACTTCCTCGTGGGTCGGCCCGAAGGCGAACTCGCGCCCGGCCCGGTCGGTGATCTTGAGCAGCAGCGGGCCGAAGTCGTCCCAGCGGCCGGTCTCTTCCCATAGCTCCGCGGGCTGGATGGCCGGCATCAGCATTTCCAGGGCGCCGGCGGCGTCCATTTCCTCGCGCACGACCTGCTCGACCTTCCGCAGAACCTTCAGCCCCAGCGGCGTCCAGTCGTAGATCCCGGAGGTGAGCTTGCGGATCATGCCGGCTCTGAGCATCAGCTGGTGGCTGACGATCTCGGCGTCGGCCGGGACTTCGCGCTGGGTGACGAGATGGAAGCGGGAGGTTTTCATTTGGACGGGCCGTTGGCGCTTGGATGGGTAAACGGCGGATTTTAGCAGCCGGCCGCGCTGATTGGCACCGGGGGAGGGGAAGGGTTCGGGTTTCAGGTTTCAGGGGCGCATTGGGTGTTCAGGGCTGACGGTTTGCGTTCGGGCGAGGGGTTCCGGGTTCCGGGTTCGGGGTTCCGGCGGCGCGTGGGGATCTGGGGGCCGGCTTCGCCGGGTTGGGGTGTGGAGGTTGCAGGGTTCAGGTTTCAGGTTTCAGGCGGCTCTTCGGCGCCTTGGGGCTGAAGGTTCACGTTCGGGCGAGGGGTTCCGGGTTCCGGGTTCGGGGTTCCGGCAGCGCGTGGGGATCTGGGGGGCCGGCTTCGCCGGGCTAGGATGGCGGGTGAAGGCGGAAGGCCAGAGCGGCTTCATCAGCAGGCAGTTGCCACAAACCTCTCGCGGCTCGTCCGCCCCGCAAACCGTCCCGCGCCGCCTGAAACCTGAAACCTGAACACTGAAGCCTAGTTCAGAACTTCAGCCCCCACACTCCAACGGACCACCCAAACCCCGGAACCCCAAACCCCGGAACCCCGAACCCCGGAACCCCGAACCCGGAACCCCGAACCCGGAACCCGAATATTCAACACCACTCGTCGATGAAGTCGCGGGCTTCCTGCAGCATGCGCTGGCGCTCTTCGTCGGAAATCTGCCGGCGTTCGCCGTCTTCTCCGCGAATCAGCACGTTGGCGCGCTGGGTGAGGTTTTCGATGTTGCGACGGGCCTGGGCG
>JAASTB010000069.1 GCA_021767625.1 Wenzhouxiangella sp. | reverse complement strand
GAGCGGCACGTTGAAGGCGATGCCCATCAGGCCGATGTACATCGTCGGGCGCGTGTGACCGGTTCCCTCCGAGAAGAAGCGAAGCACGAACATCCCGGCCAGGGCCGGCATGCCCCAGCTGATCGCCAGCAGGTAGCGGTGGGCCAGTTCGGCCACGGCCGGCTCCACGCCGATGAAGCCCATCAGGCCGTCGCCGCGCCGCATCAGGAAGAAGAAGATCGCCGAAATCAGCAACGCCAACCACAGGGCCTGGCGTGTCAATTCCCCGGCCTGGCCGCGTCGCCCCGCCCCGTCGAGCTGGGAGACGGCGGCCGAGACGGCCATCATCATGCCAACGATGAACACCATGCCCGCCGACCAGATCGAAGAACCGATGGCGACGGCCCCGAGATCCAGCGCCCCCAGCCGGCCGGCCATCAGGGTGTCGACCAGCGTCATTGCGTAGCTGGTCACCTGCCCGATGATCAGGGGACCGGCGAGCAGCACGGTCCGCCGGACTTCGGCCGGCAGGTCGGGAGCTTTGGGGCGCGCGGACATGCGATCGGGCGGCTGGGCACGGGAGGAGGAAGCGGCATTGTCCGTTGCCCGCCCGGCGCGTGCAAGCCGCCCGCGCGCCGGCTGTTATGCTCCCGCGCAGTACCGGCCGATTTTCATTCAACACGGAAAGAAACGATGCCGAAACGTGGTTTTCGCCTACCCCTCGTCGTCTTGTGCGCGCTGCTGCTCGCCGCCTGCGGCACCCGCCAGGTGCAGGATTCCCTGGTCGGGGCCACCGCCCAGCAACTTCTCACGCACAGCATCGACGACCTGGTGCAGCGCCTGCCCGCGGACGACTTCGCGCCGCACGCCGGCAAGCGCGTCCACATTTCCAGCCACTTCGTCGAACGCGCCGCCGTGAGGGCTTATGCCGACTGGCGCCTGGGCGTGGAGCTGGCGCGGCGCTTCGACATGCAGCTGGTCGACGATCCCGGCGAGGCCGACATCCGGCTCGAGGTGTTCTACACGGCGCTGGGCACCGACCAGAGCAGCAAGGGTTTCGTGCTCCCGATCGGCTTCGTGCCGGGCCTGGAGGAGAGCACGCGCATCGACCTGATCACCCTGCACCAGTTCCACGGCGTGGCCGAGATGTACTACTTCCTGGGACCTACGGGCGTGGAGCATCGCGGGGATGTGCTGCAGGCCCGGACGCGAAGCGACGCGCTCGGCCTGCCGATCATCACCATTCCGTTCGACAGCATCGACCGCCGGGGTGAAGGCGGCGACTGAGTCGACTAGTCCGGCAGCTGGCGCCGGATTTCGCGGGCCAGGCGCTTGCCCTCTTCCACGCCCCACTGATCGAAGGGGTTGATACGCCAGACGACCGAAAGGGCGTAGACGGCCTGCTCGAAGCTGGCCAGCAGCCAGCCCAGGGAACGGGCATCGAGTTCATCGACCAGCAAAGTCGCCACCGGCCGGTTGCCCGGCATGCGCTGGAACGCCTCGCCGTCGCCGCGGCCGTTGGAGAGCGCGGAGGCCTGGGCGAGCAGGTGCGCCATCTGGCAGCGCTGCCAGTCCGGATGCGCGTGATCGCCGCGGCGGGCGCCGACGAGGACCAGCGGGTGCGAATCCGGCCCCTGGTGAAGCGCCTGGAAGATCGAGTGCTGCAGGTCGGTGCCCCGCCCGCCGAAGATCAGCGGTACGGTCGGCCCGTCCACCGCCCGCCCGTCGAGATCCACGCCCTTGCCCAGGCTTTCCATGAAGAGTTGCTGGAGGTAGTCGCCGAGCAGGGCCAGCCGCGGTTCGTAGCTGACGAAGCCGAGCGTGTCCAAGTCGAGTTCCCGCCGGAGGTAGTGGACGAGCAGACCCGCGAAGGTCGCCAGCCCCTCGGCGTCGGGATGACTGCGGAAGTCTTCGTCGGCCGCCTCGGCGCCTTCCAGCAGGGCCTCGAATCGTTCCGGCCCGATTGCGGCCGCAGTACTGACGCCGACCGAAGACCACAGCGAAAAACGACCGCCGGTCCAGGCGGGAAACGGCAGGATGTGCGCGTCGTCGAGCCCGAACTCCCGGGCCCGCTCGACCTTGGCCGTGGCCGCCCAGCTGCGCTCGGCCCAGTCGGGGCCGAGCCAGTCCCGCGCCGCACGCGCCTGCAGCAGGGTCTCTTCGGTGGAGAAGGACTTCGAGGCGATCACCAGGCCGGTGGTCCGGGGATCGAGCCGGCGGCACAAGCGCTCGAAGCGCCGGCCGTCGAGGGTCGACAGCCAGTGCACCCGCACGGCGCCGTCGTCGGCGTCCAGGGCGTCGGCCACGAGTCGGGGGCCCAGGTCGGAGCCGCCGATGCCGATGTGCAGCAGGTCGGTCAGGCCGGTCTCGCCGGCGTGGAGGGCGCCCGCCACGGACAGGAAGCGCGCGCGCTCGGCCATGACCTGCTCGGCCTCGTCGACGGCCAGGCCACGGAAGGGCCGGGACGCCCGCAGGGCCATGTGCAGCGCGGGCTGGTTCTCGCTGGGATTGACGATTGCGCCCGAGAACAGGCGTTCGACTGCCGCCGCCAGGCCGCTGGCCTCGGGCAGCCGCTGCAGTGCAGCCAGGCCGCCCCGGTCGAGCGGAATGCCGGAAAAGTCGAGACGCCAGCCGCCGCCTTCGCGCAGGAAATCGTCGGCCCGGTCGGGATCGGCCGCCATCATTTCGGAGACGACCGGAATGTTGTTTTTACGCAACATTCGGCCGGCCGGAGTCAGGCCGCCTGGACGGGAATCCGCCCGGCCGTGCGCGCGATGCGGTTGTCGGCGTCGGGATAGACGAGATGCGGTTCGTGTCCGGCGGCCTCGGCCTCGCTCATGCGCGCATAGGCGGCGATGATGACGAGGTCGCCCTCGTCGGCCTTGTGCGCGGCCGCCCCGTTAACCGAGATCACGCCGCTGCCGCGCTCGCCGCGAATGGCGTAGGTCACGAAGCGCTCGCCGCTGGTGATGTTGTAGATATGTACTTGTTCGTGCTCGAGAATTCCCGCCGCCTCGAGCAGCGTCTCGTCGATGGCGCAGGAGCCTTCGTAGTCACGCTCGACCCGGGTGACCGTGGCGCGGTGAATCTTGCCTTTCAACATCGTAAGCTGCATGTCGATGACCCCGTGAATCCAGTGGGATGACCTGTGAGTGGTCCAAAAAAAACCCCTCCCCTGGTCGAGGGAGGGGCAACTGATGTCGGAGTGATGTACCTCGCTTCGCGCCCTGCGACCTTGGTATTCCGTTGCGGTTTTGCCAAGGTTGGTGGTAAGTCTACCACAGCTGATGCAGGAATGCCAAGAAAAGTGACTTGAAACACAGTCCGCAAAGCACGCAGTGTTTGAGCCGCGCGGTCGCCGAAAGTTCCCCCGGCCTTGATGCCGTTTCTTTCATAATGCCTCCGAGCCCCTCGTGAGCGATGTTTCCCATGGTCGACAACAGCGCACCGAACGCCCCGGCACTGGTGCTCAGCGGCGTGACCCGCCGCTTCGGCGCAGGCGATCGGGTCGTGCCCGTGCTCGACAGGCTGGATCTCGAAGTCCGGCGCGGCGAGCGCGTCGCCGTGATGGGCGCCTCGGGCTCGGGAAAATCCACCCTGCTCAATCTCGCCGCCGGAATGGACCGGCCGGATGAAGGCTCGGTCGCGGTGCTGGGCGAGTCGCTCGCGGCGATCCCCGAACCCGGCCTGACCCGCTTCCGGGCGCGAAACATCGGCCTGGTGTTCCAGGACTTCAACCTGATCGACTCGCTCGACGTGCGCGAAAACATCGCCCTGCCGCTGTGGCTCAACGGACTCGACCGCGACAGCGGTGCGGCCGAAGCCCTGGCCGAGACCCTGGGCGTCGCGTCGCTGCTCGAGCGCATGCCCGGGCAGCTTTCCGGCGGCGAAAAACAGCGGGTCGCCATCGCCCGCGCGCTCGTCCACGGCCCGGAACTGCTGCTGGCCGACGAACCCACCGGCAGCCTGGACGAAGCGGCGGCCGGACGCGTCCTGGCCCTGTTCGACCGGGTCACGGCAGAGCGCGGCTGTGCGCTGGTGCTGGTGACCCACAACCCCGAGGCCGCGGCGGTCTGCGACCGCCGGTACCAGCTGCGCGCCGGACGGCTGCACGAGCACTGATGCGGCTGCTGTTCCAGTCATCGCGGCGCTTCTTCCGCCGTCACCCGGGCCAGCTCGTGCTCGCGCTGACCGGCATGGCCGCCGGCGTTGCGGTGATGACCGGCGTGGCCCTGATGCGAGACGTGCTGATCGAGTCGCTCGACGGCGCCGCCGACGCCCTCGCCGGCCGCGACAGCGTGCGCGTCAGTGCACCCGACGGTCCGCTCGACGAGGACCTGTTCCGGAAGCTGGCCCTGCAGCAGGGGTCGCCGCCGCTCACGCCGGTGCTGAGACAGCGCGTGACCGTCGGCGAGCAGCGGATCGAACTGCTGGGAATCGACCCCTTCTCCGGCGGCGGCCGCGGCCTGCTGCCACCCGATCTCCTCGCCGACCTTCTGGCTTCGCCCGAGGCGGCGGCCGCCAATGCCTCGACGCTCGAACGGCTGGGGCTCGCCGCAGGCGAGGAACTGACCGTCTCGTTGGGCGATCGGAAGCTCGAACTCGAACTCGTCGGTCCGCTCCCGGCCGGGCGGGAACTCGACGACCGCCTGCTGATGGATATCGCCGCACTGCAGGCCGCAACCGGCCGCCAGGGTGAGCTGAGCTGGATCGACGCCCCCGCCGCGGCGAGCGCCTGGCTGCGGGAAAGGCTCCCGGACTCGCTCGAGCTCGGCAGCGCGGCCCAGCGCCGCGACGCCGCCGCCCGCCTCACCGAGGGCATGCGCGCCAACCTCAGCGCAATGGGCCTGATCAGCCTCGCCGTGGGCCTTTTCGTCATCTTCAGCGTGCTGAGCTTCCTGCTGGTACAGCGCCGGCGCAGCATCGCCATGCTGCGCGCCGTGGGCGTCACCAGCGGGCGAATCACCGCGCTGCTGCTGATCGAGACCGCGGTCCTGGCCGGGCTCGGCGCGCTGGTCGGGCTGGCACTGGGCACGCTGCTCGCAGAAGGTCTGATCGGGCTGGTGCGCGTACCGGTCGCCGAGCTCTACGGTCTGCTGGCGCCCGCCGGCGTGCAGCCCAACGTCGGGCTCTACGCGTTCGTGTGGCTGACTGCGGTCGGCACGGCCCTGGTCTCGGTCGCGGGCCTGCTGGGCGAAGCGCGGCGAATTCCGCCCGGCCGCATTCTCCGCCAGCCGCCGCCCGAGCCGCGGCGACGCCTCGCCGGCGTGATCGCGGCGCTGCTGTTGCTGGGCACTTCCGTGGCCGTCGTGCTGGTCAGCCGCAGCCTGCCGGTGGCCTTCGCGGCCCTGTTCCTGGCCCTGGGCGGCTTCGCCCTGCTGGCGCCGGAACTCGGCGTGCGCGCACTCTCGGCCCTGCGCCGAATCGCGCCGGCCAGCTTGCCGGGGCGCGCGCTGGCCCTGCTGCTGGCCGGACAGAAACGCATCCGGCCGGCCCTGGCCGCGCTGAGCCTGGCGCTCGCACTGGCAACCGGCCTGGCCATGATGGTGCTCGGCTTCCGCGCCGCGGTGGACGACTGGATCGACCGCCTTCTGCGCGCCGACAGCTACGTCACCGCCAGCCAGGGCGGCCTGGAGCCCGCCACCGTCGAACGGGTGGCGACCCTGCCGGGGATCGCCGAGACCTCCAGCGCCCGGCGCGTGACCGTCTCCGACGGCCGGCAGTTGATCGCTTACGACCTGCCGCCGCGCGCCTGGGCCGGATTCGAGTGGCTCGCCGGCGACGGCCCGGCCGCCTTCGAGGGATTCCGCGCCGGCGAGGCGGTGGTGGTTTCCGAACCGCTGGCACGGCGCGACCGGATCGGGGTCGGCGACCAGGTCCGGCTGGACACACCGGCCGGCGAACGGCGGTTTCCCGTCGCCGCCGTCTACCGCGACTATGCCAGCGAGCGCGGCAGCATCGCCATTCACGCCCCCCTCTACCGCCGGCTCTACGACGACCGGCGCCGGGACAGTCTCGGGCTGTACTATTCCGGTTCGGTCATCGACGAAGAGACACTCGCCGATCAACTGCACGCGATCGATCCGGACCTGCAGCTTACGAGCCGGGAGTCGGTACGCGAAACCACCCTGGCCGTTTTCGACCGGACCTTCCGCATCTCCTGGGCCCTGGCGGCCCTGGTCGCCGTGATTGCGGTGATCGCGCTGGTCAGCGCCTTGCTGGCCATGGGCCTGGAGCGCCGGCGCGACTACGCCACGCTGCGCGCCCTGGGCCTGACCCGCGGCCGCCTGCACGCCCTCGTCGTTTGCCAGACCGCGGGCCTGGCGCTGGCCGCCGCGCTGGTGGCCGTGCCGCTGTCGATCGCCATCCACCTGGGCCTGTCGCTGGTCATCCAGCCGCGCGCCTTCGGCTGGAGCCTGCCGCTGAGCTGGCCATTGACACCGCCGGCTCTCATGCTGCCCCTGGCGCTGCTGTGCGGGCTGCTGGCCGGCCTCTACCCGGCCTGGCGGATCGGCCGCCGCGATCCGGCTCCGGAACTGAAGGCCGAATGATGCGCCGCGACCTGCTGACACTCGCCGCCGTCGCCCTGGCCCTGATCGCCTGGCTGGGCTGGCAGACGCGCCCGCAGACCGCCGCGGACGGGCGGCTGAGCACCAGCGGCCTGCTCAACGACGCGCCGGAGAGCTTCCGGCAGGTCACGGGACCGCGCCCCTTTTCCTTTCCCGCCGACCACGCCGCGCATCCCGGCTATCGCAACGAGTGGTGGTATTTCACCGGCAACCTCCAGGGCCCCGGAGGCGGGCGCTGGGGCTTCCAGTTCACCTTGTTCCGCTTCGAGCTCGACCGCGCGCCGCGCCCGGAGTCGGCCTGGAGCGCCGATGCGGTCTGGATGGCCCACCTGGCGCTGAGCGACGTCGAAGGACGCGTCTTCCACCAGGCCGAACGCTTCGCCCGCGGCGCGCTGGGCCTGGCCGGCGCCACCGAGGACCGCTGGTGGCTGCGCGACTGGCAGGTGACCCGAGACGGCGATCGCTTCGAACTGACGGCCGCCGCCGGGACCTTCGGCCTCGACCTGGCGATGACGGCGGTTCGCCCGGTCGTGCGGCAGGGCGAGGCCGGCTACAGCCGCAAGGGCCCGCAGCCGGGCAATGCATCGCACTACTACTCGATCAGCCGCCTGGAGGCGACCGGCGAGGTCCGGGTCGACGGCCGGGCGGTTTCGGTCGAAGGCCTGGCCTGGCTGGACCGCGAATGGGGGTCGAGCCAGCTCGCCGACGACCTGGCCGGATGGGACTGGTTTTCGCTGCAGCTCGACGACGGGCGCGACGTGATGGTCTACCGGCTGCGCACTGACCAGGGCGAAGCTTCGCGATTTTCGGCGGGCAAGGTGATTTATCCGGACGGCACGTCGAGGACGCTCGGCCCGGACGACTTCAACGCCAAGCCGCAACGCCGGTGGCGCGATACCGAGGGCAACACCTGGCCGCTCGACTGGACCGTCACGATCCCGTCCGAGGACCTGTCGCTGGCGGTAAGCGCCCGCTTCGACGACCAGCGCTGGCGCGGCGCGGTCAGTTACTGGGAAGGCGCCGTCGGGGTCCGAGACGCAGACAGCGGCAAATCACTCGGACGGGGCTATCTCGAACTCAGCGGCTACGGTGAATAAATAACCTGAACCACGGAAGACACGGAATGACACGGAAGATACCTGACCTCATTTAAAGCGCGGTATTCCGTGCATTCAGTGAATTCCGTGGTTCCCTGGTTTTTCTTCAATGCATACGGTGGTTTCAATCAATCGAGAAAGACCTGTCCGTCGCGCATGACGAAGTGGACGTTTTCGAGGATCGTGACATCGTCGAGCGGGTTGCCGTCGACGGCGATCAGGTCGGCGGCGTAGCCGGGCTGCAGGCGGCCGAGTTCCGCTTCGCGGCCGAGCAGTTGTGCGGCATTGATCGTGGCCGTGCGCAGGGCGTCGGCCGGCGTCATGCCGGCTTCGACCATGTAGCCGAACTCCTTCGCGTTGGTACCGTGCGGACACACGCCGCAGTCGGTGCCGAAGGCAATGGGCACGCCGGCGGCGTGTGCGCGCGAGAAGGTCTCCTGGATGACCGGGCCGATGCGGCGCGCCTTGGCGGCGACCACCGGCGGGAAGTAGCCGTCGACCTCGGCCTTCTCGGCCACGAACTTGCCCGCCGAGATGGTCGGCACGAGCCAGGTCCCCTTCTCGACCATCATCGCCATGATCTCGTCGGTCATGTAGGTGCCGTGCTCGATGGAATGAATGCCGGCCTCGACGGCGCGCCGCATGCCTTCGGCGCCGTGGGTGTGGGCGGCCACGCGCATGCCGTAGTCGGCGGCGGTCCGGATGACCGCCTCGAGCTCGTCCATCCGGAACTGCGCATTGTCACCGCTGGCGGCCACGCTGAGTACGCCGCCGGTGGCGGTGATCTTGATCAGGTCGGCGCCGTCCTTGTAGCGCTGCCGCACCGCCGCCCGCGCCTCGGCGACGCCGTTGAGCACGCCTTCGCGCGGACCCGGATCGCCGGCCAGGTCGAAGCGCCAGCCGTTGGTCGGATCGGCGTGCCCGCCGGTGGTCGCCAGGGACTTGGCCGAAGTGAAGATGCGCGGACCGGGAACCCGCCCGGCGTTGATTGCATCGCGAAGGGCGAGGGAGGCGTTGAAGGAATCGCCCAGATCACGCACCGTGGTGAAACCGGCCTCGACGGTCTTGCGGGCGTACTCCGCGCCGCGCAGGGCCACGTCCGCTTCATTGAGCGTGAAACCCTCGATGTAGGAAGACGGTCCCATCTGGCTCGTCAGATGGGTGTGCATGTCCATCAGGCCCGGCAGGCAGGTCAGCGATGACAGGTCGATGCGCTCGACGTCCCCGGCCCAGGCCGGATGCCCCTGCCGCAGCTCGGCGACCTTGCCGTCGGCAAGAACCAGGGTATGCGCGCCGAGCCGCTCACCGGCATCGACGTCGAT
>JAASTB010000068.1 GCA_021767625.1 Wenzhouxiangella sp. | reverse complement strand
TGTCGATTCCGGTCAGCCCGAGGTTGAATCCGTGCGCGGTGACCGGATGCATGCCCACGGCGGCATCGCCGACGGCGGCCAGGCGCTCGCTCACCAGCCGGTCCGGCCAGACGCCGACGAGGGGATAGAGGTGACGCTGACCTTCGAGCCGCATCGCGCCGAGTCGATGGCGGTACATGGCCGTGACCTCGCGGTTGAATTCGGCCTCGTCGAGCTCCGAAAGTCGCCGCGCCTGCTCGTGCGGCAGGGTGATCACCGCCGAGGCCCGGCGCCCATTGAGCGGCAGCAGCGCCAGGGTGCGATCGTAGCCGAACCACTCCCAGGCCACGTGCTCGTGGTCGGCTTCGAGGGACACTCGGGCCAGCAGCATGCTGCGCCCGAAGTCGCGCATCCTCGCGCCGATGCCGGCGGCGCGGCGCAGGCCGGAGAAGCGCGAGTCGGCGGCAATGACCAGCCCGGCCTCCACCAATCGGCCGTCGGAAAGGGAGATACGGCGACCGGCCGCGGACAGCGACGTCCCCTCGACGGAGACACCGGCCTCGATCTCGACGCCGTCCTGCGCTGCCACGGCGTCCCAGGCCGCCTTGCGGATCTGGTGGTTGGCCACCAGGGTGCCGAGGCGCTCGGTGTCTCCATCGGCGTGGCTGATGCGCATCGGGCGCTCGGACTCCCCGTCGAAGACGGCGGCGTCGCGCAAGTCGCTGAGCGCCTCGGGGTCGAGTCGCTGCCAGATACCGAGACGCTCGAGCAACGCCTGCGAGGCGTGCGTCAGGGCGATTTCGCGGCCGTCTTCGGCCGGCTCGGCCAGGGCCTGCGCCGGGCTGCCGTCGTAGAGGCGAATCTCCAGGCCCAGACCGTCGAGGGC
Organism: Wenzhouxiangella sp.; assembly: GCA_021767625.1. GTDB lineage: Bacteria > Pseudomonadota > Gammaproteobacteria > Xanthomonadales > Wenzhouxiangellaceae > Wenzhouxiangella. The sequence continues at coordinate 8,159 of JAASTB010000068.1, read as the reverse complement.
GCGGGCCAGGCACAGGCCGGCCGGCCCGGCACCGACAATGGCGACATCCGTGTTCATGTCGTTGGAAACTCCTGCTTGACTGGTGGTGAAGTTAGCATGCGCATCCGGCGCGGGAATTGACATCGATCAGGCCCGCCAAGCGCCCGTTCAGGCCTGCGGCTCCACCATCCGGGGGCGCAAACGGGTACCATATTCGCTTTGTATCGCACCTATCGCGGAGAGAGCCCCATGGTCGCCAAGCGCAAGGAAGGTGAAGGCAAACCTGCCTGCCAGCAGGACGAGTACGAAGTCAGCTGGGAGGACCTGCCGCTGTCGTGCCCGACCCCGGAAATGAAGGTCTGGAACGCCCACCCCCGCGTCTACGTGCCCGTCCATCGATCCGGCCGCGAAGCTTGCGAATACTGCGGCGCGGTTTACGTGCTGCGCGATCCCGACCCGGACGCGCCCATGCCGATGTTCGACAACTCCGAGATCGAAGACGCTTTCCGCCGCGCGCAACAGCGCGTGCGCGACGAGCGCGCTCAGTCCGGCTCTTCGGACTGATTCATCTCTTCAAGCACCTCGCGAAGCACGACCGCCTGGTTGTGCTTCTCGTCCTTCGCCCCGTAGAGCAGGATCAAGCGTCCTGAGCGCGCCATGGCGGCCAGCTCCGCCAGCTGCTCGCGCTTGTCCCCGTTCCTCAACTCCTTGCGGTATTTCTGCTTGAAGGCCGCCCAGAGCCCGGGGTCGTGGCCGAACCATTTCCGCAGTTCGCTCGAGGGCGCGAGGTCCTTGTACCAGTAGTCCAGGTCGGCGTCGTCCTTCGAGATGCCGCGTGGCCACACGCGGTCGACCAGCACGCGCGTGCCCCCGCCGGCCCGGTCTTCGTCATAGATACGCTGGATACGGATTCGATCGGTCATGGCTGACCTCCATCTTCCGTCCGGTTTCAGTGATTCTCGCCCAGCACGCGCACGCCGATGCCCTTGCCGGCCAGCCTTTCGAGCAGTTCCGCCTGGTGCCCCGCATCGCGCGTTTCGAGCTCGAGGGTAATCTCGGTGAACCCCACCGGCACATGCACCTCGCCGCGGCGGTGGCGAACCTCGCGGACGTTCATGCCCAGCGCTGCCACTTCGTCGATGAGCCCGGCCAGGCTGCCCGGCCGGTCCGGCAGGGTCACGGCAATGCTCAGCAAGCGTCCGCTGGCATTCAGGCCGTAGTCGATGGAGCGCCCCACCAGGGCCATGTCGATATTGCCGCCGGAGATCACGCAGGCCACCCGATCTTCGCCGGAAAGCTCGATACGGCCCTCCAGTAGCGCCGCGAGAGCGACCGCTCCGCCGCCTTCGGCAATCGTCCGGGTGGTCTCCAGCAACGTGACGATGGCGCTTGCGATGGCATTGTCGTCGACGGTGACGATCTCGTCGACGTGCTCGGCAATGACCTGGCGCGTGAGCTTGCCGGGCGCCTTGACGCTGATGCCGTCGGCGATCGTTCGCGCCTGCGGGTCGGTGGCCTCGAAGCGGCCGTCTTCCAGGAAATGCCGCCAGGGCGCAACCGATTCGGCCTGCACGCCGACCAGGCGAATGTCGGGCCGCTGCAGCTTGAGCGCGAGCGCGATGCCCGAAAGCAGGCCGCCGCCGCCCAAGGGCACGACGCAGATCGTCATCTCGGGCCGATCCTCGAGCATTTCCAGGCCGCAGCTTGCCTGTCCGGCAATGATGTCCCAGTCGTCGTAGGGCGATATGAAAACCAGTCCCTCGCGCTCGCACAGCTCGCGGGCGCATGCCGTGGCCTCCTCGAGGCTGGTGCCGACCTGCTCGATGCGCGCACCCAGCGCCCGGCATGCGGCGACCTTGGTCATCGGCGCGGTCTCGGGCATGACCACGGTGGCCGGCAGGCCGAAGCGCCGGGCGGCATGCGCCACGGCCTGGGCGTGATTTCCGGCCGAGGCGGCCACCACATCCGCAGGCCCCTCGCCGGCCGCATCGAGCTTGGCCAGTCTGTTGCTCGCGCCGCGGATCTTGAACGAACCGGTCAGCTGGAGGTTTTCGTGCTTGAGAAAGACGGGCGCCCCGATTCGTCCGGCCAGGCGCTCGCTGGCGTTCATCGGCGTGAGCACGACCTGCTCGCGGATGCGCTCGCGGGCTGCCTGCAGGTCGGACAGTTCGAGTTCGATGGCCATTGCCGCCATTCTGGCATCAATCCGGCACATCCTGCCGCTCGAGCCGGTCCAGCAAGTCCTGCGCCCGACTCTGCAGCGCCCGATGGCAATCCGGTTCAGCCGTCGGCGAAGGCGAACAGCAGGTCGGCGTAGAACTTCTCGACCTCGGCGAGGCCGGCGGCCTGAACGCCTTCGGCGGGATGAATGAGCATGAACTCATCGGGCGCGTGCGCGCCGGCGCCGTGACCCAGCCCGCCGAACACGAACGGCAGGTCGAGACGGTCGGTGAACTGGTAGAAGGGCGCACTTCCCGCCAGCCAGGGCGACACCGCGGGCGGGTGTCCGTATCGGTTGAACACCGAAATCGCCGTGCGAACCAGCCCGGAATCCACCGAGGTGGTTGCGGCGGGATAGCCGCGACCCTCGATCTGGACGATCTCCAGGTCGGGGTAACCGTGGCGGTCCAGGTGGTCGCGGAACATGCGCCAGACTTGCTCCGGTTCGCGTCCGGGCGGCAAGCGGGAGTCGATCTTGGCGGTGGCGACCTGCGGCAGGATCGTCTTGCCGCCCTCGCCGGTGTAACCCGACCAGATGCCGTTGATGTTGAGCGTCGGCTCGAACAGGTAACGCAGCACGAGATCACGCGATTCCAGGTCCTGCACCCAGCGGTCGACGCCGAGCGATTCCTGAAGTCCGGCAAAAGCGCCGCGCTCGACCATACCGTTGATCAGCCGCTGTTCTTCCGGCGTCGGCTCGCGCAGGCCCTCGTACCAGCCGTCGATAAGCACGGTATTGCCGTCAGCGGAGGTCATCGAAGCGATGGCGTTGACCAGCCTCAGCGCCGGGGCGTCGACGATGGCCTTGTAGGAGCCGTGGATCTCGTGGTCGCGCGGGCCGCCCCAGTCGCCGCCGGCCGAGCGCAGTTCGAAGTGGACGATGCCCTTGACGCCCAGTGCGAGCGCCACCGAGCCGCCGCTGCCCTGCAGGTTCATCGGGAAGTAGGCCCCGTCGGCTTTGCGAAGGCGATCCATGTACGGAGCCAGGACCTGGTCGAAGTGGGTCGAGCCCAGCTCCTCCTCGCCCTCGGCCACGACGTAGAGATTGACGGGCAGCGTCCCTTCGGTGGCGATGATGGCGTCGAGGGCGTTGAGGAAAGCTCGTTCGGGGCCCTTCTGGTTGGTGGCGCCGCGCGCCATCAGCACGGTACCCAGATCGGTCTCGACCAGTTCACCGGCGAACGGGTCGGCGATCCGCCAGTTGTCTTCGACCGGCTGGACGTCGTACATCATGTAGACGACCAGGGTCTTTTCCGCGCCGGCGTCGTAGTGGCCGAACACGCCCGGGTGCCCGTCGGTTTCGACGATGTCGACTTCGTCGAAACCGAGCTCTCTCAGGTCGCCGGCGAGCAGCCGGGCCATTTCGTCGATGCCTTCGTTCTGCGCGCTGATCGATGGTTGGCGTACCCAGCGCTGAAGTTCGGCGATGTGCTGCTCGATATCTGCATCGATGCGGTCGTGTACGGCCTCGTGCGCACCCGTATAGGCAGGCACCTGCGCGGCATCGAATGCCTCCCGGGTATCGAAATCATGGAGGGGGCGCGCGCTTTCGCGGGCATCTTCGGCCGCGACGGGCGCTGCGCACAGCCCCATCGCGAGCAGGATCGGGCTCAGTAGGAGGCGGGTCACCAGCGGCTTTCCTCGATCGATTGATTAGGGCGGGCGTTCACCCGGATCGAAGGCCAGTGTACCCCGCGCTTCGCAGATTCGACCGACCCTGCGGCGACCCGCAGTTCGTGTCAGTCCGCCCAGCCGGGGTGCTCGAAGTATTCGGGATAGGCCTGCAGCACGCGGTGGAGCCGGTGCAGGCCCCGGTGCGGTTCGTCGGACTCGCGCAGCATGCGCGCGGCATCGAGCGAGGCCGCCAGCAGTTTGTGCAGCTCGGCATCGGCGCGTGCGGGCAGCCGGCAGTTGGCAAACATGTAGTTCACTTCCTGCTCGATGGTGTCGGCGAGTTGAGCCGCCTCGCCGGCGCCGAAAGCATCGCTGCCGTAGGCTTCGTGGGCCGGTTCGAAGGCGGCCTTCAGTTCGCTCATACCCTGCCGCAGCGACTCGTCGCTGCGCCATTTGCCCGTCTCGGGGCGCTGCAGTTCGAGCTCGCCGCTGGCGTGCATCTCTTCGTGCCCGTGTTCGTGTTGGCCCTGCTGGGCACAGGCCAGGCTGCCCGCGCCCAGTGTCAGCATGAAGACCAGCAGTAGGATTGATCGGTGTTTCATGGCAAACGTTGCTCCTTGGATGTCAGTCGGCCAGTTCGCGCCGCACCAGGGCGGCGAGGTGTCGGCAGTAGCGGTCGAGGTAGTTCAGCCCTTCCTCGTGTCCGCTCAGCCAGGGGTTCATCAACGTATGGCGCAGCAGAAAGACGCTGTCGGCCTGCTCGCCCGAATCGTCGGGTTCTTCCACAAAGGTCGTCGGGTCGAGATCGAGTTCATCCATCAGGCGCGCCGCGGCCTTCGCCCCCAGCTTGTCGCGCTGCACCAGGGTGCGCGAGCCGAAGAACTCGCGCGTGTGGATGTCGATTTCCTCGCCCACGCCCAGGTGCGCGTATAGCCGGCGTCCGAATGCGTTCATGTTCGCCAGGGATCGGTTGCCGGCCGGATTGATCGCCAGGCAAACCAGGTTGGTGTCGGGCTCGAATGGCAGGGCCACCCGTGCGATGCCGTCGAGCTCGTCGCGCAACTGGTCGACGTGCTCGAAGAAGTACTCGCAGTTGCGGATCGTCTCGCTGATCAGCCGCCCCATGTTCTCGGAGTCCAGCGGCAGCACCCGGTGACTCAGCCAGGCGCCGGCCGCAGCCGCACCGGGCTTGGATCCTTCCAGAATGTATTGCCCGAGGTTGCGGAAGCGGCGTTCGTATTCCGAGTCGGAGGTGGCTTCGGCCTCGTCGAAGACATAGGCGGCTTTCTGGCTGATGAAGTCGGTCATGCCGCGATTGCGCGCCACGTAGGCGCCGCAGCCGAAAGGCACGTAGCCGAGCTTGTGCGGATCGACCGTCAGCGAGTCGACGTGGCGAAGCGAGGCGAAGGCCTTGTAGACCGGGGCCGAGGGGAAGAAGTGGAAATCGCGCTGCATGTCCTCGTGACTGAGCAGCGTGCCGTCGGGCCGGCGGAACATGCTGGCCAGGTAGCCGCCCCAGGCGGCGTCGACGTGGACCGCGAACTCCAGGCCGGCCTTGCGCCAGCGCTGCCGGGCGGCCACGATTTCGTGGATCGGATCGATCGATCCGAATTCGGTCGTGCCGAGGATGCCGATAACCGCCAGCACCGGCCGGCCCTGCTCGTGGAGCCGGGCGAGCTTGCGCTCGAGCGCATCGGCGTCCAGGCGCATGCGCTCGTTGACGGCCACGGGCTCGAGCTGTGCACTGCCCAGGCCCAGGAGCTTGAGCGCTTTTTCCCAAGAGTAGTGTGCGGTATCGGCGACCAGGACGCACGGCGTGCCCAGCTTCGGGTGGCGGGCATGGAACTCGGCCATGCCCAGGGTCTCGACCCGCTCGGCCTCGATCGCTTTGGCCAGCCGGCGTGCCTCGCGTCGGTCGAGCTTGCGTTCGACCTCGGCCAGCAAGGCGCGCCTCAGACGGATGACGGTGTCGATCGGCAGGTTGAACAGGGCCTGATCGGAAGCCTGCAGGAAATCCTTCAGACCGTAGGCGATCTCCCCGGGCTCGAAGCCGGCTTCGCGCATGGCGCTGGCGGCCGCCAGGGGCCAGTAGCGCACCGCGCGGAAGTACCACAGGGCCTCGTCGTTGGCGATGGTGCCGCCCGACGTGGCGTGACCCCAGGCGCAGGGCTCGCGATGCGGATCCGTGTTTAGCCCGAACATGGTCGCCAGCTGCCGCCCGAGGTCGAGCTCCAGCGGCAGGGTCACCGGGGAAGCCTCGTCGGTCACGTGGTTGGGGTTGTAGAGCGTGGTGACCAGCTGGGCGATCAGACCGGGAAGCAGCAGGTCGGAGGCCATGTGCCCGATGTAGCGCGGGTTGAAGAATGGCGCGGAGTTCTTCAGCCGTGCGGTCAGGCCGTGCAACTCGGTCTTCATGCGGCCGACGAAGCGACGGTACTCGGGCCCCGTCTCGGCCAGCACCGGAATCTGCGGGCGATCCTCGGGATGGATGTTCCGTCGCCAGTAGACATGGTCGCGCAGCAACTCCACGAGCACCTTCTCCAGCAGCTCGTTGTTCTCGGCGTAGGAGCCGAGAAACAGGGGGCTGAGCCAGTCCACCAGTTGCTCTTCGTCGTACCTGCTCATGTTCATCGAGATCCGGTTTGTTGATTCCGGTCAAATAGTGGTATCCGGAATACTGGTTTACTCACTATACGCCAATTCGGCCCCGAGACGCGGCCGGAACGAGGATGTTGCCATGAATGACCGTCGAGAACCGACCATCGAGGAACTGCGCCGATTTCCGCTACTGAGCGGCCTGGACGAGCCGGGACTGGCGCGCGCGCTGTCCAGGGCCCGCGCGGTGTCCGTCGAGCGCGGCGAAACGCTGTTCCGTCACGGCGACCCCGCGCGTCGCATCTGGCTGTGCCGAAAGGGCCAGCTCAAGCTGTACCGCCTTTCCGATGCCGGGCAGGAGAAGATCATCGCGATCATCAACCCGGGACGGAGTTTCGCCGAGGCGACGCTGTTCATGCCCAGGCGCGTCTATCCGGTCCATTGCGTGGCCCTGAAGCCGAGCGAACTGGTCGGAATCGACGCCGACGACCTGGTCGAATCGCTACGGGACGACCCCGACGCCTGCTTCCGGCTGCTGGGCACCCTGTCGATGCGCATGCACGAGAAGATCGACCAGATCGAGTCACTGGCGCTGCAGAACGCACATCTGCGCGTGGCGCACTACCTGCTCGACGAATTCCGAAAGCAAGGAGAGCCCGAGACGTTTCGCCTGGAGGCCAGCAAGAAACACATTGCCGGGCTCCTGGCCGTGCAGCCCGAAACCCTTTCGCGAAGCCTGACCGCACTCAAGCGCGCGGGCGCGCTGGACATGGACGCTCGCTTCATCACCGTCCTGGACGCCGATCGGCTCGAACGCGCCGCGCGCGGCGACCTGGCCGCCTGAGGGCGCCCGCCTTCCCGGCCGACGGGCCTCAGGCGGGGGCCAGGCGGCCCGAATGCGCCCCGGCTTCCCGCGAGTGGCTGACGCGATAGTCCGCAGCGATCACCGCGCCCAGCACCAGCACCGCAGTTCCCTGGTGGAGCGTCCCGAGCACCACCGGCACGTAGAGCATCAGCGTCGCGATGCCGAGCGCGACCTGCAGGGTGACGATCGCGAAGAGCAGGTGGAAGGCAAGGCGCGCGCCGCGATCGAGGGGATGAGCGCGCTGACGAATCCAGGCGGCGATCACCACCGCCAGCGTGGAGAGCGCCAGCACGCGGTGCATGAACTGGACCGTGGCGGTGTTCTCGAAGAAATTGCGCCACAACGGTTCCAGCCCCAGGATGCCTTCGGGAATCAGGCGGCCGGCCATGAACGGGAAATCGTTGTACACGAAACCGGCGCGCAGGCCCGCCACGAAGGCGCCCACGAAGACGGTCAGCCCGGTCATCACCAGCAGAACGATGGTCCATCGCCGCATCGGGTGCGGCCGGTGCTCGGCCGGTATGAGCAGGCCCAGGGCCAACCGGAACATGAACGAGAAGATGATCAGCGCCAGGCTCAGGTGGGCGGCCAGGCGATACGGGCTCACTCGGGGGATGTCGATCAGGCCGCTCTGGACCATGTACCAGCCCATCCAGCCCTGCAGTGCGCCTAGCCCCAGCAGTCCCAGCAGGGGCCAGCGAAGCCTGTGCGGAATCCACCCGCGCCACCAGAACCACGCCAGCGGCAGCGCGAAAACGAGGCCCAGCGAGCGAGCCAGAAGACGGTGGCCGAACTCGAACCAGTAAATCACCTTGAACTCGTCGAGCGACATGCCGCGGTTGACTTTCTGGTACTCCGGGCTCTGGCGGTAGGCGTTGAACTCGCG
>JAASTB010000003.1 GCA_021767625.1 Wenzhouxiangella sp. | reverse complement strand
TTCAAGCGAGTTGCGGTTGATGCGCGGCGTGCGCTGAGTGTCACCGGATTCGGGCGGCGCACGGCGTCGCCCCATTCTTGACGGGCTCGGCGGTGCTCTCCTTGCGCAGGGCGAGCCCGGACAGCGCTCCGGCGTAGGCATCGATGACGACGTGCAGGAGGATCGGCCAGAGCAGGCTGCCAGTGAGCACGAACAGCCCCGCCATCACGAGCCCGAGTCCGGCGGTGCGCAGGATGCCGCCCAGGCCCTGGTAGGCATGCATCAACCCGAAGATCATGCTGCTCAGCAGCATGGCGCCCCAGACCGGCATGAAGCCCTCGAGCCACTGCATCAGATAGCCGCGATAGAGCAGCTCCTCGCAGATGCCGGCCGTGAGCGAAACGGGGCCGACGAACCATATCGCCTCGCGCCGGTCGGCGGGCAGCATCCAGGCCAGCGGCTGCATGGCCTCGGCGGTTTGCTTTCTGACGACCGGGTTCCGTGCGACCGAGTAAAGCGACCAGCCCAGATAGAGTGTCACTCCAAGCAGGGCGACCGCCACGACGGCCTCTCCGAAACGAGGTGCTTCACGGACGCCGAGCGCCGCGATCGACAGACTGCCCGTCGTGTAGAGGACCAGCAAGAGCAGCGCCAGGCTCCAGAGCTGGATGCAGGTGGTTCGGTAGGCGGAGACCTTGCCGGCGGGATCGGCCATGAGGCGGGCGCGAAGGGCGGGTCCGCGCCAGAACTCCCAGGCGGGAAAGACAACGACCAGAACGGTCACAAGAAGAAGGTCAGCTAGGTTCATCGGTGTCGTCTCCGAGATAGGCGAGCAGTGCTCGTTTGAGTTCATGGGTGAAGGCCGCGTCGGACAGCTCGATCGAACGCGCCCCGAAGAGCAGGCGCGTCTGTGCCTGCGTGACCAGGCCGGTCAATCCGATGGGCACCGCGGCCTCCGGTCGGGGATGGCGAATTTCATCCCGGCAGGCCAGCAGCCAGTCGGCGTAGTAGTGCAGGGTGCGCTCGGCGCTCTCGATCTGCTCGGCAGACTGTGCGTTGTCGGCCGAGTACTGGCGGGCAACGAGCGCTTTCATCAGGTGGTGGTGCTGCCGGTAGGAGTCGACCAGGCTCTCTACGAATGCGTCCACCCGCCCGGACAGGCCGATGCCCTGCCAGTTGGATTCGTCGACGAAGGATTCGATGGCCTCGAACTGCTGCCGGTGGATCCAGTCGAGCAAGACGGGCAACAGGGCGTCCTTGCTGGAGAAGCGCTTGTAGAAGGCGCCGACCGAGGTGTGGGCCTCGGTGACGATATCGGCGACCGACAGGGCTTCGAAAGGGCGATCCTCGAGCAGGCGGACGGTGGCCTCGAAAATCCGCTCGACGGTGGCGCGTGCGCGGGCCTGACGGGGTGGCTGGTAAGTGCTCATGGCCGCAATTCTGCGGCGCCAAAAAGAGAATGGCAATCTACAAATGCTGCCATTAAAGGCGGTTTGGCGATAAACCTTCTACCAGCCGCGGCAACGTTCCAGTTTCCGAACGGGTCTGCCTTCGGGGTCCGCCAACCACAAATGCTCGAATTGGCCGGCAGTGGCGCAGGCGTGGTTGGGCAAGATGCGCAGGCGTCGGCCGATCGGGAAGTCGTGGAGCTTCAGTGACTCGCCGTCGCGGCGGGCAAGGATGCCGTGCTCCTGGTTGGTGGCGCTGACGATCACTTCCGGTGAAAGCACCTGACCGGTTTCGTCGCAGACCACGCCGTAGCCGCGGTCTATTGCCTGGTCGGCCGTGCCGCGGTCGCGGGACAGGGACATCCAGCCGGCATCGACCAGGACCTGGCCGTGCTCGCGCCGATGCCCGATGACTTCGGTGAGCACCGAGACGGCGATGTCGTCGAGTTCGCACACGCCCAGGCCGGCCATGACCAGGTCCATGAAAGCGTAGACCCCGGCGCGGACTTCGGTGACGCCGGTCAGGTCTTGCGCGAACATCGCCGTCGGCGTCGAGCCCACGCTGACGACGGGGGCCTCGAAACCGGCCGCACGGAGCGCTCCGGCCGCGGCGACGGCGCCGTCGCGCTCCCGTTGTGCCATCCGAACCAGGCACTCGCGATCCCGGCAGGCATAGGAGCCACCGGCGTGCACCATGACGCCGGCCGGCGTTGCGCCGCCGTTAGCCAGAATCCGGGCGGATTCGAGAAGGACGGGGTCGTCGGGCCGGAAGCCCGCACGATGTCCGTCGGCGTCGACTTCGAGCAGCACGCGGAAGTTCGTGTCGAGCCGCTGTGCGGCACCGGCCACGGCGCGGGCGGCGTCGGGATGATCGAGGATCAGCGTCAGGTGCACGCCGTCGGCGATGCGCCGTGCAGCCGCTTCGAGCTTGCCGGGCGCGATGCCCACGGCGTAGAGCAGGTCGTCAATGCCGGCGGCAAAGAAGTGGTCGGCTTCGGCAAGCGTGGAAACCGTCGCGCCGCCGGGGTGGCCGGCGAGCATGCGGCGCGCCAGTTCGACGTTCTTGACCGTCTTGAGGTGGGGCCGCAGCGGCGCGCCGAGCCGAGCCAGGCGGCGATTCAGGCGCGCCAGGTTGCGCTCGAAGCGTTGCTCGTCGATCAGCAGGGCCGGGGTGTTCCATCCGGCTCGATCCATGGATGCTCCCGATATCGAAAGAATGGGCTCGGCGCCATTATCGCCCGCGCCATCGCTCCCGCGGGCGACCGTGGGGAGCGTGGCTTGTCTGCACGCGCCCCTTGGCCTATTGTGCACTTTGTATGACTTTTTAGGGTTTCGGAGAGGCGCATGCCGTTGCAGTCGCGATTACTGGAGCGGGCGTTGGAGCGTTCACGCGATGCCGTGACGATTTTCGAAAAGCAGTCCGGTGAGTCTGCTGCACGCGTCGTCTACGTCAACGCCGCTTTCGAGGCCATGACCGGCTACGAGCGTACGGAGCTGGTCGGCCGGGTGCCGGGATTCCTGCGCGGCGAATTGACCGACTCCGATGTCATCACCTCGCTGGACACTGCCTTCGCCGAGGGAACGCGGGTCGAGGGCGAATGGTGGTGCTACCGCAAGGACGGTGAGCCTTTTCTCATGCACTTCGTGCTGACACCCGAGCCGGATGCCAACGGACGGGTGACTCACTTTGTCGCAGTGCACGAGGACGTGACTGCGCGACGAATTCGCCGCCGACGGCGGGAGAATCTCGAACGGGTCGTCGACCTGCAAAGAGAGGTTGTCACTGGCGGGCTGGACCTGCAACGGGTCCGGCAGCGGGTGGCCGACGCCGCGCTGCAGATCAGCGGTGCCGATGCCGCGGTGGTCGAAGAGGCCGAGGACGACGAAATGATCTACAGGGCCGTGGCTGGCCTGGCCGAAGGTTCGCTCGGACTCCGGCTTCCGATCAAGGGGAGCCTGACCGGGCACTGTTTCCTGGGTCGCGAGATCATCAAGACCGACGATACCGGCCTTGATCCCCGCGTTCACCGGGAGGCTGCGCGCAAGGTCGGCTTCGTGTCCGGAATCCTGGTGCCGCTGATCCACGACCAGCGCTGTTACGGGGTTCTCAAGGTCTATGCTTCGCGGCCGAATGCGTTTTCCAACGAGGACGTGCAGCTGCTCGAGATCGCTTCGGGCATTCTGGCCGCGGCGCTTTTCAATGCAGCCAGCTTCGAGCGCGAAGTAAACCGGCGGAGCATGCTCGTCGACGCCATTCCGCTGCTGGTCTCGTACGTCGATCGGGAAAGGCGTTACCGGGAGGTCAATGCCGCCTACGAGGACTGGTTCGGCGTCGAGGCGGCCGATATCCGCGGCCAGTACATGTGGGAGGTGATCGGCGAGGAAGCCTATGAACGCATTCGCCCCTACGTCGATGCAGCTTTTAGTGGCGACGAGGTCAGCTACGAGGCCGAGATTCCCTACAAGGAGGGTGGGCGGCGAACTGTCTTGGCGCAGTATCAGCCCAGCCTGGGACACGACGGCGAGGTGGCCGGCATCTATGCAGTGGTGCGTGACCTGACGCCGGTCAAGCAGGCCGAGCAGGATTTTCTGACCGGGCTCTGGAATCGGCGCAAGTTCGAGGCAAAGGCGGTCGAGCTCCTCGAGAAGGCCGCGTCTATCGGGCAGTCCGTTTCCCTGATGTTGCTCGACGTGGATCACTTCAAGAGCATCAATGATCGCTATGGGCACTTGTTCGGTGACGAGGTGCTCAAGCGAGTTGCCGCGCACCTCCATGACACCGTGCGAGGTCTGGACGTAGTCGGCCGCTGGGGTGGGGAAGAATTCGTTGCCTTGCTTCCGGACACCTGCGCCGAGGAAGCGCGCCTGCTGGGCGACCGCATCTGTGCGGAGGTCCGGCAGCTGGCCTTCGAGGGACTGGAAGGTGTAACGATAAGCATCGGGCTGGCCCAGGCCGCCGCGGACGAGACCCTGGATGAAATCGTCGAACGGGCCGATTCGGCGCTTTATCGCGCCAAGCGCTCGGGACGCGATCGCGTCGAAATTGCGGGCGGGCCCGGCGGCTGATCCTGCCTTCACGGTCGGGCGGCTACTGTCGGCGCGTGGACAACGAGTCGACGCTTTCGATGCCGATCCGGCCCGGTCTCATTCCGCAAGTGTTTTCGGCGCTCATGCTGGTCCTGCTCCTGTCGGAAGCGGTCGCTACCGATGAGGAAAGGAGTGACGCCATGACGCTTTTCGATTTCTCGGATCCGCGCGAGCGGAGTTGGCAGGTCGTCAACGACGGCGTCATGGGCGGCCGCTCGAAAGGGTTTGTCGAGATCGAAGACGATCGCTTGCGCTTCTTCGGCACCCTGGTTACGCGCGGTGGAGGATTCACTTCGATTCGAACGCCGCAGTCCGTCGACCTGTCCGCCTTCGACGGGCTCGAGCTGCGCGTGCGTGGCAATGGCCGGACTTTCGAGGTCGAGGTCAATGACGGCCAGCGTTACGGCTGGCGGAGCGTGTCGCGCCGGGCGCCGTTCGAGACCGGGGCCGACTGGCGGACGGTCAGAGTTCCGTTCTCGGCCCTGCGCGCGACGGTCTTCGGCCGTCGGGTCGATGTGCCGCCGATGCAACTGGATCGCATCGAGCGAGTCGGTTTTTACATCCTGGACGGAAAGGACGGCCCGTTCGAGCTGGAGGTCGACTTCGTCCGGGCTTATCGCGACGGCTAGTCGATCCATTTGACCGGATTGCGAGTATTCGCCGCGGCGCGCGTTTACTATTGCAGACCGACGCCCAAACGACCGCTTCCCATGAAACGCCAGGACATCGATTTCCCCCCTGAACACCAAGCACTTCGCGACGACGTCAGCCTGCTTGGCGCAATGATCGGGGAGTTGCTCCGAGAGCAGTGCGGAGACGAGCTATTCGAGCGCGTCGAGACCTCGCGTTCGGCGGCCATCGCCCGGCGCGTGGGCGAAGACGACGGCTCCTCGCTGCTGGAGCAGTGTCGAATCGCAGACGCCGGCGAGGCCAGCGCTTTCGTTCGGGCCTTTGCCGCCTGGTTCCGCATGGTGAACCTGGCCGAACAGGTTCATCGCATCCGGCGCCGCCGCGAGTACAAGGCGGCCGGCGAGGGCGTGCAGCCCGATTCCCTGGCCGACGTGTTCGAGAAGCTGGCCGGGGAGGGCAAGGACTGGGAGGACGTGCGCGCTTGCCTGGACGACCTGCTGGTCGAGCCGGTGTTCACCGCGCATCCGACCGAAGCCACGCGACGATCGGTCCTCGAAAAGGAGCAGCGCATGGCGCGCTACCTGGTGGAGCGACTGGATCCGGGATTGTCGGAAAACGCCGCCAACCGCCTGATCGATCGCGTTCGCATGGAGCAGACCATCGCCTGGCAGACCGCCGAGCAGTCGCGCACCCGGCCGAGCGTGGCGGACGAGGCCGAGCACGCCCACTACTACCTGGCCAACGTGCTCTACCGTGTTGCACCCGTCGTGCACGAGAACCTGGCCGAGGCCGCCACCCGCGCCTGGGGCAAGGAGCTGTGGCCGGGGGACCTGCCGTCGGTGCTGCGCTTCGGCTCCTGGGTGGGCGGCGACATGGACGGCAACCCCAACGTCACCGGCGAGACGGTGATGGAGACCTTGACCGAGCAACGCCGGCAGGTGATCGGCAACTACCTCGGCGAGGTGCGCCGGCTCAACCGCCTTCTCAGCCAGACCGAGGGGCGCGTGGACGTCAGCGCAGAGGTGCGCGAGCGCGTCGGCGAGTACCGTCGTCTCCTGCCCCAGGAAGCCGAGGCGATCCCGGCGCGTCACGCGGAGATGCCCTACCGCGTATTGCTCAATCTGGTCGAGGCGCGCCTGAAGGCCACCGTCGACGACGGTGAAGGTGCCTACGGGCACGTCGACGAGTTCGCCGCCGACCTAAAGCTCATCGCCGAGAGCCTGAAGGCCAATCGCGGCCGCCGCGCCGGTCTCTTCCCCGTCGAGCGCCTGCTGCGCCGGATCGATATCTTCGGCTTCCACCTGGCCGCGCTGGACCTGCGCATCGATTCCGGCGACCTGCACGAGGCGGTGGCCGAACTGATCGACGATCCCGAATGGCCCGACCGGGCGCCGGAGGAAAGGACCGCCTATCTCGAGGACGCCGTCGCTCAGGGCCGCGTTCCCGACGGAGCGGATTCCGGCGCCTCCCATCCGGTGTTCAAGCTCCTGGCGGCCGCGGGCCGGGCTCACGACAAGTTCGGCGCCCGCGCGATCACCACGCTGATCATCTCGATGAGCCGCAACGCCGACGACATCCTGGCCGCGTGGTTCATGGCGCGGGCCGCCGGCGTCGATCGCGACGGCCTCGACATCGTGCCGCTTTTCGAGACGGTCGACGACCTGATCGCCGCCGAAGGCGTGATGGAGGGGCTGCTGGGGCTCGACGTGTGGCGCGAGCTGCTCGCGCAGCGCGGCGACCGGCAGACGGTGATGCTGGGCTACTCCGATTCCAACAAGGACGGCGGCATGGTCGCCTCGCGTTGGTCCCTCCAGGACGCCCAGCGCAAACTGCTGGCCTTGTTCCAGCAGCACGGCGTGAAGGTCACGTTCTTCCACGGTCGGGGCGGCACGGTGGGCCGCGGCGGCGGCAAGACCCCGCGCGCGGTCCTGGCCGCGCCCGTCGGATCGGTGGGCGGTCGCCTGCGCATGACCGAGCAGGGCGAGGTGATCCATCGCAAGTACGGCCTGCGAACGATCGCCGTGCGTAATCTCGAACAGACCACCGGCGCGGTGATCAAGGCGGGCTTCCTCGACCACGACCCCGACAGCGAGGAAGGCCCCTGGCGCCGGGCCATGGCGCGCCTGGCCGACCACTCGCGCACGGCCTACCGCGAACTCGTCTACGGTGACGAGGACTTCGGCGAATACTTCCGCCTGGCCACCCCCATCGACGTGATCGAGCGCATGCGCATCGGCTCGCGCCCGGCATCAAGAGCGAAGAAGACCGGTATTTCGGGCTTGCGTGCCATTCCCTGGGTATTTGCCTGGGGCCAGTCCAGGCAGGGGCTTCCGGGCTGGTACGGCCTGGGCACCGGCCTGGAGCGCCTGATCGACGACGTCGGTTTCGACCAGGTCGAGGAAATGGCGCGCGAATGGCTGTTCTTCTCCAACCTGCTCTCCGACGCCGAGATGGCCATGTCCAAGGCCGACATCGGCATCGGTCGCCACTACGCCGCGCTGGCCGGCGAGCTGGGCGAACGCTACTTTCCGACCATCGAGCGCGAGTTCGCCCGAACCCGTGAGATGATCTGCCGAATCCTCGGCCAGGACGAACTGCTCGACAAGGACCCGACGCTGAAACGCTCGATCCTGCTGCGCAACCCCTACGTCGATCCGATGAGCTTCACCCAGGTGGAACTGCTCGAGCGCTGGCGCGCCGGCGGCTCGAAGGACGAGGCCCTGGAGCTGGCCCTGATCGACAGCGTACACGGGATCGCCCAGGGGTTGCAGAACACCGGCTGATCGAGCAGTTGCCGGGGTGACAGGTCGACCCCGGAATAGGTATAATCCCGCGCTTGCCGTCGCCGGTGTAGCTCAGTTGGTAGAGCAACGCATTCGTAATGCGTGGGTCAGCGGTTCGAATCCGTTCACCGGCACCAGATTTAGAAGAAGCCTCGCACCTTTGCGGGGCTTTTTCGTTTCTATGGCCCCGATTCGAACCGCTGACCATCACAATCGGTTCGACCAGCGCGCGTAGCGCGCTGACGCTGTCGCGCAGCGACAGCCCGAAGGGCAAGGCCGCGCAGCGGCCGCAGCAATCCGTTCACCGGCACCATATTCAGGAGAAGCCTCGCACCTGTGCGGGGCTTTTTCGTTTCTATGGCCCCGATTCGAACCGCTGACCGTCAAAATCGACTCGACCCACTACTCCCGGATCGCCTCGAACTCGAAGATCAACTCCACCTCATCGCCGACGAGGCCTCGCTCGACGCCGTAGGTCATGCCCCATTCGCTCCTGCGGATGGTGGTCCGGGCGGACACTCCCAGCGTGTATTTACCGTGGCCGAACGGATACTCGGCAGTCTTGTTGAGGGTCACGTCCAGTGAGACGGGGCGGGTTTCCCCGAGGAGGGTGAGCTGCCCTTCGAGCGTGCCGTGCCTGGGGTCGTCGTCCGTGGGCTGCCAGTCGGTAGCCTCGAAACGGATCGTTGCGTACCGGTCGGCGTTGAGGAAATCATCGTCGCGGAGATGATCGTCGCGCCGGTCGTGGTTGGTGAAGACGCTGTCGGCCTGCACGAGCACTTCGCCCTCGCGCAGTTCGTTGGCTTCCTCGTCGTAGACGAAGCTTCCCCCCGCCTCCAGGAACTGCCCGAGCGTGTCGGCATAGCCGATGTGTTCGACCAGGAATCCGATCGAGAAATGATCTTCGTCGATGCGGTATCGGGCGTCCTCGGCCAGCGCGGGCATTGACGAGGCGAGGATGAGTGTCGTCAGGGCGGTGCGGACCGTGGAAAGGGCTTTCATGGCATCCTCCATTGCGTACGGTGGGAAGCCCGGCGATGACGATACAGCCAGGTCGAATCGAGGGCGAAGGAAACAGCCAGCGCGAGCAGCGCGCCCGCCAGAAGCGTGACACGGAGGGCTTCGGGCAGGAAAGGCACCAGGGCGGTCGGCAATGCACCGACCTGGACGACGCAGACGAGCTTGCGGCGGAAGCGCTCGGGCAGGGGGCGCGACAGCCAGGGCAGCAGCAGGCCGGCCAACACGAAGACCGGGCGCATCAGGCCGATCGCCAGCACCCAGGCCGGCGCCAGCCCGGAGAGCCACAGAGCGACGCACAACACCAGGATCAGCGCGGCGTCGGTTTCCATGTCGAAGCGCGCCCCGAATGCGCTGCTTTCCTCGAAACGGCGGGCCAGCCAGCCGTCGAGGCCGTCGAGCAGCAGGGCGATGAGAGTGAGCGCGATGACCGCCCAGGCCCTTTCCAGAAACAGTGCCGGTTCGATCAATGCCCCGGCCAGCGCGCAGACGATCACGGCGCGAAGCAGGGTCGCCCGGTTGGCCCAGCCCGACAGCTTCCGGTCCGACCGGAAGCTCGTGATGATCGCGACGAGTAGTGCGTAGGCCGCCAATCCGCCGAGGACGGGCCAGCCGTTTCCCCGCCAGGCCTCGGCCAGCCAGGCCGACAGGCCGGCGGTGAGGATCGCGCCGGCGCACAGGTCGAACCCGATGCCCTTGCCTTTCATGAATTTATCGTGCCACATCGCGCCGGGCCGGTGCGTCAACGTCGCCCTCACTGGGTTATCGTGATGATTGGCGTGCCATAGCAAGGGAAATCCGATCGATGACCGAAACCGCCCGTGCCTTCTGGATCGCTGCGCCCGGTCGCGGCGAGATCCGCGAGGAGCCCTTGCCCCGGCCGAAAAAGGGCGAAGTGGCCGTTCGTGCCCTGCATTCCGGCATCAGCCGGGGTACCGAGTCGCTGGTTTTCAACGGCCGTGTGCCCGAATCGGAGCATCAGCGCATGCGCGCGCCCTTCCAGCGGGGCGACTTTCCCGCCCCCGTGAAGTACGGCTACTGCGCAGTGGGCCGTGTCGATGCGGGCGAGGAGGGGCTCGTGGGGCGAACCGTGTTCTGCCTGCATCCCCATCAGGATCGCTTCGTGGTTCCTTCCGATGCCGTGGCGCCGCTGCCCGACGGCGTACCCGCCGACCGGGCCGTGCTGGCGGCCAATATGGAGACGGCGCTCAACGGCGTGTGGGACGCCCGCATCGGTCCGGGCGACCGGGTGACGGTGGTGGGCGCCGGGGTGGTCGGTGCCCTGGTCGCCTGGCTAGCCGGCCGCGTGCCGGGCACAGAGGTCGCGCTCGTCGACGTGGCGCCGGGGCGACAGGCCCTGGCCGAGGCCCTGGGCGTGACCTTTGCCGCGCCGGAGGGCGCTGAAGGCGAGCGGGATGTGGTGGTCCACGCCAGCGCAAGCGAGGCCGGCCTGGCGACCGCCCTGGGCCTGGCCGGAAACCAGGCTCGTGTCGTGGAAATGAGCTGGTACGGCAATGAGCGGCCCGCCGTGCCGCTGGGCGAGGCGTTTCATTCGCGCAGGTTGTCGCTGGTCGGCAGCCAGGTGGGGCAGTTGCCGCCCGATCGCCGGCCGCGCTGGGATCATCGCCGGCGACTGTCGCTGGCGCTTCGCCTGCTCGCCGATTCTGCGCTGGATTCCCTGATATCGGGGGCCAGCGGCTTCGAGAGCCTGCCCGAGGACCTGCCCGGCCTGCTTGCCGGCAGGGGTGAGGTCCTCTGCCACCGGGTCGACTACGACTGATCTCCAACCACTGCAACCCAGGAACCAGGATGTTTTCACTCACCGTTCGCGACCATTTCATGATCGCCCACAGTTTCACAGGCGAGATTTTCGGCCCGGCGCGCAAACTTCACGGCGCCACCTATGTCGTCGAGGCCAGCTTCATGCGCCCCGAGCTCGACGACGACGACCTCGTCGTCGACATCGGCCTGGCCAGCGAAGTGCTGGGCGAGATACTGGGCGAGTTCAATTTCCAGAATCTCGACGAGCTCGAGCAGTTCGAGGGGCGCAACACGACCACCGAGTTCATGGCGCGGGTGGTTTTCGACCGGCTCGCTGAAGCGATCGAGAACGGCCGCCTGGGACCGACCGGCCGGGGGCTCACTCGCCTGCGCGTGGAGCTGCATGAGTCGCACGTCGCCCGGGCAGCCTACGAGTCGGATATTTGAGTCTCTCGGCGACTTTCATCGTGCCCGGCGACCCCGGCCAGCGCACCGGCGGCTATCTCTACGATGCGCAGGTCGTGCGACAACTGCGGCAGTTGGGCTGGTCGGTCGAGGTGGTCGGCCTGGCGGGGCGCTTCCCCGATACCGACGATCGCGCCGCCGAGTCGCTGTCCGGCGCGCTCGACAGCCTGCCCGACGGTGCCCGCGTGGTGATCGACGGCCTGGCGCTCGGCGGCTTGCCCGATGTTGTTTCCCGACACGCCGACCGATTGGCCATCACGGCCCTGGTTCATCATCCGCTTGCCGACGAGACCGGAATCGAGTCAGCTCGCCGTGAGCGTTTCCTCGAATCGGAGCGCCGTGCGTTGAACGCGTGCCGCGGCATCATCGTGACCAGCCCGTTCACGGCCAGCCGGCTGACGAGGCTGGGTCTCACCGAGCGGGCGCCGCGCGTGGTCGAGCCCGGAGTGGATCGCGCGCCCCTGTCGACGTCGGTCGAGGCGCGCCTGTCGGGCCGCGAGCGGCCCGGAGCGCAGCGATTGCTCTGCGTCGCGAGCCTCACCCCGCGCAAGGGGCAGGATGTCCTGGTTCGCGCCCTGGCCGGACTGACGGGGCGCGACTGGCATTGTGTCCTGGCGGGCTCGAGGCAGCGCGATACCGCTTACGCCGGCCGAGTCGCGGAGCTGATCGCGGAAACGGGCCTTGCAGGTCGGATCGAGTGCACCGGCGAATGCGATTCGGCTGCGCTGGCCGCCGAGTACCGGAGTGCCTCGGTCTGCCTGTTGCCTTCGCACTACGAGGGTTACGGCATGGTGGTGAGCGAATCGCTGGCCCGCGGCCTGCCGATGATCACGACCACCGGGGGCGCGCTGGCCGAAACTGCACCCGGCGACTGCTGCCTGAAGGTCGAACCGGACGATGTCGAGGCCCTGCGATCGGCCTTGCAGCGATGGCTTGACGATGCGGCGCTGCGCGATCGCCTGACTCGATGCGCCGCGGCCCGCCGCGAAGCCCTGCAGGACTGGTCGGCGGCAGGGGACGCCTTCGCCGCCGCGCTGCAAGAGGTCGCTTGATGGCTGCAGATGCCGACCACTTCGACCTGGATTGGCTGGCCTTGCGAGAGCCCGTCGATCATGCCGCGCGCGCGGCGGGGCTGGCCGAAAGGCTCGATCGAGAACTGGCGGGCCGGGACCGCTTGCGCATCGTCGACCTGGGCGCCGGTACGGGCAGCAACATGCGCTGGTTGTCGCCGCGCCTTTCGATCGCGCAGGACTGGCTGCTGGTCGACCACGACCCGGCTCTGATCGGGCATGTTGGGCCGGCGCCGGGTGCCGGGGTCGTCGAAGTGAGCGTCGAGACGCGATGTATCGACCTGAACGCGCTGCCTTCTACGTGCTTCGATGGTGTCGGCCTGGTGACGGCCTCGGCGCTCTTCGACCTCGTCTCGCGCCAATGGATCGAGACCCTGGCGAGGCGGCTGGTGCGCTGCGGTGCGGCGGGACTTTTCGCCTTGACGGTCGATGGGCGTCGCTGGTTCCAGGATTCCTCCGGTCGGCCGATCATGGACGCATCGGATCGAGAGATGGTCGATCTGTTCAATCGCCACCAGCGCCGGGCCAAGGGGCTTGGCGAGGCGCTGGGTCCCGAGGCCGCTTCTTTACTTCCCGCTGCCCTCCGCGACGCCGGCCTGGAGGTCCGGGTCGAGCAAAGCGACTGGCGGCTTGCAGCCGGCGAGGCCGGCAGCCTCCGACTCGCAGCGGCCCTGATCGAGGACTGGGCGCGGGCGGCCAGTGAGATCTCACCGGGCGATTCGGCGCGGATCGGCAGCTGGCGGAGCGAGCGCCTGGATGCGCTGGCCGACGGAGCGATCGGGCTCGGGGTCGGCCACGTCGACGTTCTGGCACTACCGGGCGCCTGTGACTGAGGGGCGCACCGGCATCCTGGCGTTGCGCTGGGCGTCCAGCCTGGGCCTTCTCTGTATCCTGGCCTGGTGGCTCGATCCCGCTCGGGTCGTGGCTGAGGTCTCCCGTGTGGCGCCGTGGCCGCTTGCCGCAGCGCTGGCCGTTACCGTGCTCCAGACCTTCGTTTCCGCCTGGCGCTGGCGATTTACTTCGGCCCGGCTCGGCGTACCATTGTCGTGGCCGCGCGCGGTCGGTGACTATTACCTGGCGTCGTTCGTCAATCAGGTGATGCCCGGTGGCGTGGCGGGCGACGCGCTGCGCGCGTATCGGCACGCGCGGCAGAGCGAAGCGGTCGGGCCGGCCTGGCGCGCGGTGGTCATCGAGCGCGCTTCCGGGCAGGTGGTGGTGGCCCTGGCAACCCTGTCCGTGTTGGCCCTGGTGCCGGCCTGGCGCGAGATCTTGGCGCCGGTCCTCACATCGTCCGGGGGTGCCTGGGTCTGGCCGGTACTGGCCGCGACATTGGTGCTTGTGGGGGCGGTGGCGGCGGCGCGACGCTGGCCGGATCGCTGGCGCTTGCTGCGTCGTGAGCTGCACCTGGCGCTGCTCTCGCCGACTGCCTGGCCGCGGCAACTGGCCGCCTCTTCGGTCGTGGTGTTCAGCTACGCACTGGTCTTCGCCCTGGCAGCCCGCGGCCTCGGCGTGGGCGTGCCGTTCGGTCTCCTGCTGGCCGTGGCCCTGCCGATCCTGTTGTCGATGCTGATTCCGTTTTCGGTCGCCGGCTGGGGCTTCCGGGAGGCGGCCGCCGCCTCGGTATGGCTTGCGTTGGGATTGCCGGCCGAGCAGGGCGCGGCCGTGGCGGTCGCCTATGGCCTGGTGGTCCTGGTCGGGGCGCTGCCCGGCGGCGTCGTGCTGGCGCTGCGGCCGCGCGACTGAAGCTTGGTGTTGGCGGGTCGGTCAGTCTCTCGCTGCGAATTCGACGTCGACCAACAGTTCATCGCCGAGGCCGAAGCTTCGTATACGTGGGCGCCGCGCCTCCTCGAGCCGGTCGATGGCGGGCAGGTCGAGGCCGTTGCGTCCCGACCCGATGATCAGCGGGGCGATGAGCAGGTGAAGCCGATCGAGTGCGTCGGCATGCATGAACCTGGAGATCGTATCGGCGCCGCCCTCGACGAGGACACGATGCAGGCCCCGCGCGGCCAGCGCTTCGAGAATGTCGGCCGGGGCGAAGCCGCCGTCTTCGAGCGGAAGCCGGACGCGCTCGACGTGGTCGGGCGCGGGCGGGGGCGTCGCATCCTCGGCAATCAGCTGGAGCAAGCGTCGCGGTTCCTTCCCTTGTTCGAACAGGGGACCGTCGGCACCCACGCGAGCGCTGGGATCGATGATGACGGGAACGGGGTCCGGGCCGGTTACTTTGCGGACGGTCAGCTGCGGCAGGTCCGCGCAAGCCGTGCCGGCGCCGACCAGCACGGCGTCGACCAGCGCCCGCAGGCGATGCAGGTGCGCCAGGGCGATAGATCCGTTGATGTACTGGGAGTGGCCGGTGCGCGTGGCGATACGGCCGTCCAGGCTCTGGCCGAGCTGGGCGACGACGATTCGCCCGGCGGTGGCGATAGGCGCCAGGACGTCGAGCAGGGCGGCTGCGCTATCATCGAGGCGAACGTCGGCATGCCAGCCGCCCGCACGATACAGCTGCAGTTGAGCGTCCGGGATCGGCACAGTGAGTGACGGCTCGCCCGCCCAGTCGTGATTCCGGGCCGTGATCAGCGCGTTCCAGATCCCGTCCGAGACATCCGTTCGGTCGTCCCGGGCGGTCGGCAGGCCTGGCAATTCACACAATCCAGCCCCATTTGACTTAGGTTCGTCGTTCATGAGACGACATAATGGCACAGGCAGTGAGAAGCCCATGCAACAGGTAGAGCGAGCGATATTCGATCTGCGTCGGGGGCTGCCCGTTGTGGTTTGCGACGACAGCGACGGGTCGGCGAACAGCATCATGGTCTATCCGATCGAGTCGATCGGGGACGCCAACCTCGCGGAAGTGCTCGAGACGACCGGCAGCGCCCCGGCGCTGACCCTGACCCGGCACCGCATGGAAGTCATGGGTCTCGGTTTGAATACCGACGCCGCGTCAATCCCGCTCAAGGGCGGGGATGGGCTGAGTGCCGAAAGCCTCTACTGCGCAGCCGCTGCCGCCGAAGGCGCCCGGTCGGACCTGTTCGAAGCGCCGCGGCCAGCCAGCCTGGCCGAGCGCGCCGCCCTGGCCCTGATGCGGCGTGCCCTGCTGGTTCCCGCAGCCCTCACCGCGCGCATAGACGGCAGTCGCCGGGTGGGCGTGGAGCGCGCCGTGGCCGACGGCAGCATCCTGCGCGTGCCGGCGCGCCTGGCCGAGCGTTGTTTCGACTCGGGGGTCGGCATGCTGCGCCGGGTCAGCGAGGCGGACGTGCCGCTGAGTCAGTCGGTTCATTCCCGGTTCGTGCTGTTTCGAGAGCCCGACGGCCTGCGAGAGCACGTTGCCGTCCTGATTGGAGACGCGAGCGAATGGCCGGACGAGGTGCCCGTGCGGATGCACTCGTCGTGCCTGACCGGTGATCTGTTCGGCAGTTTGCGCTGCGACTGCGGTGAGCAGTTGCAGAACGCAGTACAGGCCATCGCCGAGCTGGGCGGCGGTGTGCTGCTCTACCTGGCACAGGAGGGACGGGGGATCGGTCTGGCCAACAAGCTGCGCGCCTACGAGTTGCAGGACGCCGGGCTGGACACCGTCGAGGCCGACCGGGTGCTGGGATTCGGCGACGACAACCGCCGCTACCGAGTGGCCGTGGACATTCTCGCGGACCTGTCCATCGACAGGGTTCGACTGCTGACCAACAATCCGTCCAAGGTAAGGGCGCTCAGCGAGGGCGGAGTCGATGTCGCTGCTCGAGAAGGATTGTACGGCCGGGTCACGCCCCAGAATCGTCGCTACCTCAAGGCCAAGGCCAGCCGCTCGGGGCACCTGCTCGACGAAGTGCTCGGAAAATAGTCGCCGGGGCAAAAGGGCCCGATGTCAGTTCTCGGGTCGCCAGTCCTTGTTCCGGCATTCAGTGAGGATAGTCGCGAGGCGGCCGGCGTAGTGGGCCACCAGTCTTGCACCCAGATCCGCTGTTGCCGCGGACGCGTCGCCGACGACGCCGGCTTCGTTCAGATCCTCGGCCAGCCAGGCCCAGGGCGCTTCGCCCTGGGGCGGCAGCGGGTCGCCGTGCGGGTGACGGGAGGCGAAATTCCGGGCGTGCTCCATGTGGACCAGGTCAGCCGCGAGGTGCAGCATCATCGCGGTTTCGGCCAAACCGCCGTGCAGGCCGTCTCTCAGTTCACCGGTGTCGATCAGGCCGCTCGGGGGCTGGAAACGCATGTAGCTGGCCTTGACGACGAGCATTCCCCGACGGTGCCTGAGTTCGAGTGCGGCGTCGTCCATCCAGCCGATGTTGCCGCCGTGGGCGTTGACCAGCACGAGTCGGTCGATGCGGGCGCGCGCGAGGCCTTCCCCAATGGCCACGACCTGGTGTTTCATCTGCTCGGGCGGCAGGGTCAGTGTGCCGGGGAACGCAGTGTGTTCGTCGCTGGCACCGATGGACAGGGTCGGCAACTTGATCAGCGGCAGCGCCGCATCGAGTCCGCTTGCTGCCTTTGCGAGCAGGCCTTCTCCGATGATGCAGTCCGTGGCAAGCGGGAGGTGCGGGCCGTGCTGTTCGATCGCCCCGAGCACAAGTGCGGCGACCGGGCGCAGTCCGGCCAGTTCGCAGAGTTCGTGGCTGGTAATCTCGCCCCAATGCTTGATCATTGAGTCAGTCTACGCTCCTTCCGGTCTCCAGCACGGCGTAAAGGTCGCCGGAAGCGATGCCGTCCGCGCCGTCCCGGAGCCAGGCATGAATCGCGTCGGCGCCTTTCCACTGCGACCAGAGAAAGCTTCGTCTCTCCCCTATCACGGCATTGTAGCGATAGCGGCCGAGCTCGCCGAGGCGGTCCAGGCAGGCGACTGTATGATCGAGGGCGCCGGAAACGAACTCGATCGACAGCGCCGGCAACGGACCGGACAGTCCGGCCAGCACGTCGGCTTCATGACCTTCGACGTCGATCTTGCAGAAATCGGGTACGCCGTGGCGCTCGATCAGCGCATCGAGGGTGGTCACGGAGACCTCGATAGAATCGGACCATGCAACCCGGGCGAATCCGGGATGGTGGCGAGTGACCGCGTCCCGCCAAGGACGCGAAATCGAGGCAACGGCGGGGTATGCGGCGTCCAGTGCAAGGATAGCCCGGCCGTGGGCGGCACCGACGGCGCGCTGGTCCAGGATGACGCTCGAATCGCGCCCGTGAAAGCGCCGCAGCCACCGCATCATCGCCGGCTGCGGTTCAAGGGCGACGACCTGCGCCCCGAGTCGGCGGAAGGCCCGCGTGCGGTCGCCGAGATGCGCGCCGATGTCGAAGACCAGTCCGCCGTCGGGCACGAAGGGACGGTAGAGCGCCACCAAGCCGCGGAGCCTTCCGGGGCGGCGATAGATCCACATGGAGCGGGCGAGGCCCATCATTCGCCGAAAGATCACGAGCAGCGTCCTGAGGGCCTGAAACGAGAGTCGAGCATGTCATGCATTGTGCGCCATCGACAGTGAAACCGGATATCGGCGCATTGGCGATCTTGCGCATTCTGGCGGCAGCCCTGGTGCTCAATGCATTGCTGGTGTTGCCGGCCTGGTGGCGAGACGGAATCATCGGCAGCGTCTGGATTGCCCCCGAAGCCTTGCTGCTTCCGGCATGGGCGGCCGTCGCTTCCGGTAGACGCCGCGCCACTCTGCTGCGGGCTGCGTTGGGCGGTTTGCTGGCCTTTGTGATCGTGGCGGGGTTCTTCGACGCCCTGGTCCAGTCGGTGTTGGGGCGGCCCTTGAACGTGTTCGTCGATCCGCTGATGCTGCGCGCGGGATTCCACCTGATTGACGGCAGTTTCGGATGGTGGCAGGCCATCCTGGCCTCGGTCGTGCTTGTAGTCGCCGTACTCGCACTCGCCTGGGCGATGTTTCGCCTGCTGCGCCCGAAGGTGCATCTTCCCGGGATGGCGGCGCCCGCGGTCATCCTGGCAAGCGCATTGATCGGCTTGCCCTGGATGGCGGGCAAACTGCCGGGCGTCGAGTCACAGGCCTGGCGTCTGCTGGTGACGCAGGCTGCGTCCCTCGAGGCAACACGCGATGCGCATGCCCGCCTTATGGCCGCGGCGGATGCGCCGGAATTCGAGCCCGGCCCGCTGCCCGGCCTGGCCGGGCGGGACGTTTATGTCGTGTTCATCGAGTCCTACGGCGGCAGCGCACTCGAGCGCGCGCGCATGGCCGGACGACTCGAGCCGCTCCTTCGTCGCTGGACCGAGCGTCTGGGTGCCTCGGGCCTGGAGGCCGTCAGCGGAAGAATGGAAGCCCCGATACGGGGCGGTCAGTCCTGGTTGTCGCACGCGAGCCTGCTCAGCGGTCTGTCCATCGACAGCCAGGTCTGGTACGAGATGCTGCTTGAAAACGACATCGGTCTGCTCTCAGACGACTTTCGTCTGACGGGTCATACCACAGTGAATGTAGCGCCGGCCATCGTCATGGACTGGCCGGAAGGCGACAGGCTGGGTTTCGATCGCATCTACGCCGCGGCGGATCTCGGCTACGAAGGGCCGCCTCTGGGCTGGGTGACCATGCCGGACGAGTACACCTTGCACACTTTCAGCGAGAGCATCCGGCCGCAACAGGAAGGCCCGGTTTTCGCCCAGATTGCCTTGATCAGCAGTCACTGGCCCTGGCAGCCGGTCATCGAGCCGTTGGAAGACCATTCCGTCATCGGGCGCGGACGCGTCTATTCCTCCTCGATCGGCGAGGGCGAGCGGGCGGCCGCTCTACTGTTCGATCCCGAGCGCATGCGCCGCGCGTATGTCCGGAGCCTGGCCTATTCTCTGGCAGTGACCTTCGACTGGGCCCGCCGCAACCTGCCGAGCGAGGCGCTCCTCATCGTGCTGGGTGACCACCAGCCAGTCTCCCTGGTGACCGGAAGGGAAGCGGGTTCCGCGGTTCCGATTCACGTGATCAGCGGCGATCGCGATCTGCTGGCCGGATTCGTCGACAGGGGATTCGTAGCCGGCCTGCTGCCAGCCGACGCCGACGACCCACCACCCGTTTCCCGGCTCCGGCACTGGTTGAAGAGTGACTTCGCCACCGTGGAGCATTTGCCATGAGGGCAGTCCACGATTAGTCTATGCGCGTTCCGGTCGCCGATCTCCGTCATGATTTCCGTCACTCGTCCAATGCATCCTCGATCAGCGTTGGTTTGTCGCGTTGCGCCGGGGCAGGCACATGCCTGAACGCGTCGCCTCGGCAGGGGGGCTGGGGTACAAACTGCGTCTGGGCGCCATCTGGTTGGCGGCCAGCGGGCTGCTGCCAGCGCGCTGGTTCCAGGCGCCGCCGCCGTCGAAATCCGAACGGGTAGCGCAAACGGGCAGGCTGCACCTTGAAATCGTCAGCCATTGCTGGCGCTATGCCCACCTGTTGGCTTACCAGCTCAGCTCGCTGGTCAATCACCCGCCCGAGGACGTGGTGGTCACGATGACCGTCTTCCATTCGCCCGAGGATGCAGACACCGTTCGGCTGCTGGAGTATTTCGGCGGTATGGACGTGCCCAACGTCACCTGGAACTGGCAATCGCGCGACAAGACCAAGCTGTTTCGGCGCTCCATCGGCCGCAACGAGGCGGCGCTGGCCAGCCGCGCCGACTGGATCTGGTTCACCGACTGCGACGTGGTCTTTCACGCCGGCTGCCTCGATGGTCTCGGCCAGTCCCTGCAAGGCAGCCGTCAGGCACTGGTGTTCCCGGACCATGAGTTCTGCTCGCCGGTGTACGAGCCTGGCGATCCCGTACTGGAGGCGGCGCGCGAGCCGCGACTGGTGGAAATCGAAACGGCGAGTTTCGTTCGGCAGGAACGTACGCGGGCAACCGGCCCGCTGCAGATCACGCACGGCGACGTGGCCCGGGCCTGCGGCTACTGCAAGGATGTTCCGGTCTACCAGCAGCCGACCGACCGCTGGGCCAAGGCGCAGGAAGACCGCGCGTTTCGCTGGTTGCTGGGCACCACCGGTGAACCGGTGGCGATTCCCTCGGTCTACCGAATTCGTCACCAGGCCAAGGGGCGCTATCGCAAGCAGGGTGTGCACAGTCGGCTGCGTACCCGGGTGCGCCAGGCCCAGCTGCGCGTGCGCGAACGCGGCAACGGCCTGGACAACGGCGGTTCCTGAAGGCGGCCGGCGGCAGCCACGGCATGACCCGGATCCGGTTTCACATCGGCGCGCACAAGACCGCCACCACGCACTTTCAGATGACGCTTGCGCGTTGCCGGCTGGCTGCAAGAACCCGCTACGTGCCGCTCAAGCGATTGCGCCGCCTGCTGACTTCGCGCGTCCGAAAGGGCAGATTGATCCTGCCCTGGCACCGCTGGTACCGCGGCACCTGGCTCTTTTCCGACGAGAATATCCTCGGCACCACCGCCAATGCGCTGGAAATGTACCCGCAACCCGCTTCGGCGCTGCAGTATTTTGCCGACTGCGATCTGACCATTTTCCTTTGCGTGCGCAGCTACGAGACCTTTCTGCCCTCCGCGTGGGGAGAGCGGCTGTGGCACCATCCGGTTCGGCCTTTTCAGCCGGACTTGCCCCATAGGCGCTGGACCGACCTGGTCATCGAACTGCAGGATGCGCTTCCCGGTGTGCCGATCCGCGTGTGGTGCTACGAAGATTACCGAACGCATTCCGAAGACATCATCAGCGATTTCGCCGGGGGTGCCGTAGAGCGTTTCCCGCCGTCGTTGGGCAATCGTCCCAAGTCCGGATTCTCGGGCCGGGCCGTGAAGGAACTGGAGCGCTTTGCCGGAACGAAGGTCGGCAAGCGTCGCCTGCTGTCCATTCGCGAGCGATATCCGGTCGGCAAAAGCCATCCGCCCTTCGATCCCTGGTCCGAGGAACAGAAAGGAGTGCTTGCCGAGATGTACGCCGAGGATCTGGCAGCCTTGCGCGAGCGTGTCACGCTGTGGCAGCCGTAGTGGTCCATGCGGAAAGTTCGGCGGCTCTGAGTGTTACCTGGCTTTACGCATGGTCCACTACTGCGAGTCAACCGGCCAGGTCGATCACGGCGGCGCCGCTAAAACGACCGTGACGAAGGTCTTCGAGGGCGTCGTTGACCTGCGCCAGCCCGTATCGATGCACCGTCGTCTTCACGGGGATCTTCGGTGCCAGGGTGAGAAACTCTTCCCCGTCCCGGCGGGTGAGGTTGGCGACGGACATCAGGCTGCGTTCCTGCCAGAGCTTTTCGTAGGCGAAGGCGGGAACGTCGCTCATGTGGATGCCGCCGCTGACCACCGGCGCGCCGCGGTCGACGTGATCCAGGGCGGTGACCATCAGCTCGCCCAGGGGCGCGAAGACCAGGGCGGCGTCGAGCGTGACGGGCGGCGCCTCGTCGCTGCCCCCGGCCCAGGCCACTGAGAGTTTGCGGGCAAGCGACTGGGCTGCTTCGTCGCCGGGGCGAGTGAACGCGTAAACCGACTGGCCGAAGTGGTTCGCGACCTGTGTGAGGATATGTGCGGCGGCGCCGAAGCCGTAGATGCCGATATTGCTATTGCGCGCGCCGCCGGCCAGGCGCCAGGTCCGGTAGCCGATCAAGCCGGCGCAAAGCAGCGGGGCGATGTCGAAAGGAGCGGCCGCCTGGGGGAGCGGAAAACAGAAAGGCGCATGGGCGCGCGCGTACTCGGCGAAACCGCCGTCAATCGTGTAGCCGGTGAATTCCGCGGACTGGCAGAGGTTTTCACGCCCGCTGCGGCAGAAGCGGCAATCGCCGTCGGTGCGGCCCAGCCACGGAACGCCGACTCTGTCGCCGACCGAGACGCCGTCCGCGCGACCGCCGGTGGCGACCACACGGCCGACGACCTGGTGGCCGGGAATCAGCGGCAGTTTCGGTTCGTCCAGTTCGCCGTCGACGATATGCAGGTCGGTGCGGCACAAGCCGCAGGCTTCCACCCTGATCAGCACCTGGTCGTCGGCTTCGAGGGCGGGAACGCCGACTTCACGCAATTCGAGCGGTCGGCCAGGCCCCTCGAAAACCATCGCGTGCATGGTTTCGGGAACGGGTTCAGTCATGGTCGAGCATCCACATCGGAATGATCTCCCCCAGTTTAGTTCAGCTTGCGCTCAGGGAAAGAGCGTGCCGTCGTGCTAGTCTTCCGATAACGTGCAATCAAGGGGTGAAAATCGAATGCGTGTCGTCCTGCTCGTGCTTTCGCTATGGATCGCTGCGCCGGTTGCGGCCAGTTGTGAGCTCTCTTCCGCGCGCCTGGGCAACGCCTTGCTCAAGGTCGGCGACTCCGAACGCAAGGTGCTCGAAAAGGAGCCCGACCGCACTGTTCGCCTGGAGAACCGCCGTGGGGGTGCTGCGGGAATCCGCTACGACTTCTACCTGCGCGGCAAGACGATCCAGGTCTACGTCAGGGGCGGCAGGATTTCGATGATCTGCCACATCAACGAGTGAGACCATCGAAGGTGCCAGCTTGCGTCGCGGCTATTGGCCGTAGCGCGATTCGATGACGTCCATGCCGGAAGCCGACGGCAACAGGAGGTAGAGCCGATCGTATTCCGTCTCTTCGATCGCTGCGACGACCCTGCCCGATAGGGCTTCTACGATCAGGGGAACCGTATTGGAGTGGCCGGCGATCACGACCAGTCCTTCGGCATTCGATTCCTTCACCTTTTCCACGATCGCCTCGATATGTTCTTCGACTGCACCCGATTCGGCCCGGACCACCGCAACGTCGAGCCCCCGACGCCGCGCCAGCGCCGCAAGCGTCTGCCGGGTGCGCTTGTACTGCGAGGCGATCAGTTCGCTTACCCGGGCACCGTCCAGGGCGTCGGCGAGGGATTGGGCACGTTGACGGCCCGCGCTGGTCAGGTCCGGATCGCGGCTGCCATCGTCGGCCTTTTCAGCATGGCGCACGATGACGACTCCTGTCGCTTCCGCCATGGCGGCCGTCGCCAAGGGGAGGGCAATCAATGCGATGATCAGGTAGAAGGCTCTCATGCGGTTTGTCCGAAGCGAGTCGAGCGGGCATTATACGATTGCCCTTCGGGCTGTCCGCCCCGGACCCTTTTCGAACCGTTTCCATCGGAGATCGCCTGATGAATCGATTCCGGCTTGCGCCGATCCTCTTGCTGGCTGCCGCGACGTGTTCCGCGTCTGGTGCCGAGGCGCCTTCACTCGAGCGTATCGTCTCGCTGCCGAGCCTTACGGGCACGGCGCCTGCTGCGCCGGCATGGGCGCGAGACAGTCGCCGGGTCGCTTTTCTCTGGAACGACGAGGGAATGCCGTTTCGCGATGTCTGGGTGGTCGGAAACGACGGAGCCGGGTTGCAGCGGCTCACTTCACTGGCGCCGAAGCATGCACCGCCGCCCGAGCCGGGGCAGAGCCGTCGGGAAATGCTCGAACGAAGCGCGATTCGGCACGATACGGGCGTGGGGCAACTCCAATGGATGCCCGATTCGGACCGGGTTGTGTTCGTGCACCGCGGACGGATGCAGGTCGTCCCGGTCACGGGCGGTGACGCCAGGCCCTTGCTGCCCAACGACAGCAGCGGGCACTCACCGGTCTTCTCACCGGCAGGCGAGCGGCTCGCTTTCATACGAGCCAATGATCTTTGGCTCCACGATTTCACCCGGGGCGTTTCCCAGCCAGTGACCGAACTTGGGCGGGCCGGAATCGGGACGGTGCCGGTCGGTGCCTTCGCCGGTCCCGACGCCTACATCCGAAGTCACACCTGGTCTTCGGATGGCCGATACCTGGCCTTTGTTCACATCGACCGCAGCGAGGTTCGACGTGTCCCCATACCCGCCTGGCTGCACGGCGCCGAACCCCTGATGCACGAGATTCGACGCGCCTACCCGGGTGATCGCGACGAGCGCCAGCGCGTCGGAATCTACGATACCCGGGACCAATCGCTGAAATGGCTCGAAACAGGCGACCCAACCGCGCGAATTTTCTACGAAATTGCCTGGTCTCCGGCACGCCCGGAACTGCTCGTTCACCAGGGACTCGACGTGGCGGAGAAACGCTGGATCCACATCGCCGATGCGGCTTCCGGACAGCTTCGCACGCTATGGGAAGACGAACGAGCCAGCCGCGTTTACCCGATCTTCCGGGCGGTGTGGAGCGGCAACGGCGAGCAGGTTCGCTTCGTCGGAGACATGCACGACCACTACCGCCTCTACACGGTCGATGCCGACGGGGGCAAGCCCGAAGTCTTGACGCAAGGCGATTTCGATGTGGCCGCGACGCGCTCGGCGGCCACGGTCGAGACGCGCGGGAAGTCGCTCTATTTCGTTGCCGCGGCGCCCACGCCCTATGAGCGTCACCTCTACCGCCTGGAGGCGGGCGCTGAGCCCGTGCGCATCACCACCCGGCCTGGGGTGCACCGGCCGGTGATCTCGCCCGATGGTCGGCATGTGGCCAGTGTGCGCTCCAGCGACAGTCGGCCGGCGGAACTCTATGTCGGTCCCGCCGATGCGGGGGCGCAATTGGCGCGAGCAACGGAGTCTCCTGCACCGGACTTTGCTCAATACGATTGGATCGAACCGCGATACGCGACCTTCCCGGGGCCGGAGGAAGGCCAGATCCTGCACGCGCGAATCGTCGAGCCACGCGACATGGCGCTCGGCCAGCGCTACCCGGTCCTGATAGGCAACATCTATTCCAATACGGTGCGCAGTGCCTGGGACGCCGAGCGGCCGACGACCAATCTTCAGCAGCGCCTGGCGCTGACGGGCGAGTACATTCACGTGCAGGTCGACCTGCGCGGCAGCGTGGGCTACGGCGTGGATTTCCGTGAGGCATTCCAGGGCGACTGGGGTCGGGGCGACCTGCGCGACCTGGTCGCAACGGTCGATTACCTCAAGACGCTCGACTACGTCGATGCCGAGCGCATTGGCCTGTGGGGCAACAGTTACGGGGGCTTGATGGTGCTCTCGGCGCTGTTTCGCGAGCCGGGGCTGTTCGCCGCCGGCGTAGCCGGCGCGCCGGCGGTGGACGTTCACCACTTTACCGGCTACGACCAGCACCTGACGCGGCGGCCCGATACCCATCCCGGAATCTTCGAGAGGGGCAGCCTGATGGACCTCGGCGAAGACCTGGTCGACCCGCTGATGATCATCCACGGAATGCACGACGACATCGTGCCTTTCAAGACCACGTTGATGCTGACCGAGAAACTCATGCTGCTGGGCAAGGATTTCGACCTCGTGGCGATGCCCCGGGCGCCGCACTGGTGGGCGGGTACCGAACACTACGCGGTCTACACCTTCGGCAAGATCGAGGATTTCTTTCGGCGTCACGTGCCGCCGGGGCCCATGTCGGCGAACGGCGAGTTCGTCGATGAGTGAGCGCCGCAAGGCGGCACTATGAGAACATCCGTACAAACCAGACGGGACGGAACACATGCAACTGGAACAAGCCCGAGACACGATCGAAAGGCTCTGGCGCGACGACATGGTCGATGCCCTTTCGGAGTTCATCCGCATCCCGGCCAAATCGCCGGACTTCGACGCGAACTGGGAGAAGAACGGCTATATCGACGAGGCCGTCGAACACACGGTCAAGTGGTGCGAGCGCCAGCCGATCGAAGGAATGCAGGTCGAAGTCGTCCGCCTGGAAGGGCGCACGCCGGTGGTCCTCATCGACATTCCCGGCAGCATCGATGACACGATTTTCCTCTACGGGCATCTCGACAAGCAGCCGGAAGCCAGCGGCTGGGCCGACGGGATGGGCCCCTGGAAGCCGGTAGTCCGCGACGACAAGCTCTACGGCCGGGGAAGTGCCGACGACGGTTATGCGGTTTATTCCTCGATTGCCGCTATTCGCGCAGTCCAGGAGCAGGGCGAGCCGCATGCTCGCTGTGTCTTGCTCATCGAAACCTGCGAGGAGTCGGGCAGCTATGACCTGCCGGCCTATATCGAACACCTGGCTGGCCGCATCGGCTCGCCCTCGCTGGTGGTCTGTCTCGATTCGGGCGCCGGCAACTATGAGCAGATGTGGATTACCAGTTCGCTCAGAGGGATGGCGGCCGGCACGCTGCACGTCGACATCCTGACCGAGGGCGTGCATTCGGGCATGGCCTCGGGCATCGTCCCCTCGAGTTTTCGCATTGCCCGGCAACTGATTTCCCGGCTCGAGGATGAGACGACCGGGCGCATTCTGCCCGAGACACTCAACGTCGAAGTGCCCGAGCAGCGGCATCGACAGCTCGCCGCCGTGGCCGACCAGCTCGGAGAAGGCATTCACGACTCCCTGCCGTGGGTGGACGGAGCCCGTCCCGTAGGCGAGACGCCGCTGGAGCGCCTGGTCGCCCGCAACTGGGGTCCGGCCCTGGCCGTAACCGGGGCGGGCGGGCTGCCCGAACTCGGAGAGGCCGGCAACGTTCTTCGGCCGGGGACCTCGCTGAAGCTATCCATGCGCCTGCCGCCTACCCTGGATGCGGCTGCGGCCACCCGGAGCATGAAGGAGCTGCTCGAACGCGATCCTCCTTACGGTGCGAGGGTTCGTTTCGAACCCGAGCCGCCCGCCGACGGCTGGAACGCGCCCGAGTTCGCGCCCTGGCTGGAATCTGCCTGCCAGAAGGCTTCCGAGGCGTTCTTCGGCAAGCCGGCGATGTTCATGGGCGAGGGCGGTTCGATTCCCTTCATGGCCTTGTTGGGCGAGTCCTTTCCCGAAGCGCAGTTCCTCATCACCGGTGTGCTGGGGCCGAAGTCCAACGCGCATGGCCCGAACGAGTTCCTCCATCTGCCCTACGTCAGCAAACTCACCGCCGCGGTGGCCAGCATCCTGGCCGACCACGGCGCGCGCGAGCGCTGAGGCCGCCATGGATTACCGTGAATTGATCCGCGACGTGCCCGACTGGCCCGAGCCGGGCGTCGTCTTCAAGGACATCACCCCCTTGCTGGCCGATCCGAAGGGGCTGGCCTGGGCCGTGGACCGGCTCTACGAGCCCTTCGTCGGCAAGGGAATCGACCTCGTGGCGGGCATCGAGTCGCGCGGTTTCATTTTTGCCGTCGGTGTGGCCCGGGCCCTCGGCGCGGGCTTCATCCCGGTGCGCAAGCCCGGCAAGCTGCCGAGGTCGACAGTGCGGCGGGAATACGCGCTCGAATACGGCAACGACGCCGTGGAAATGCATGCCGATGCTGCCGGCGAGGGCCAGCGTGTGCTGGTGGTCGACGACGTGCTGGCCACCGGCGGCACGATGGCCGCGACCTGTGAGTTGTTCGCCGAGACCGGTGCGGACGTGGTGGGCGCGGCTGTGCTCATCGAACTCGGGTTTCTCGATGGCGCTCAGCGCGTGGCAGCACCGCTGCATTCCGTCCTGCTCTACTGAACCCATATCTC
This sequence comes from Wenzhouxiangella sp., assembly GCA_021767625.1. Taxonomy (GTDB): domain Bacteria; phylum Pseudomonadota; class Gammaproteobacteria; order Xanthomonadales; family Wenzhouxiangellaceae; genus Wenzhouxiangella. Next base: position 2,183 of record JAASTB010000003.1, on the reverse strand, counting down.
GCGCAATGCGCGAGTCGACAAAAGAAAACGCCCCGGAGTCCGGGGCGTTTTCGGTTTCGGTCTTGTGACCGTTCAGCTTACGGGGTGTCGAGCCACAGGGAGTAGCTGCCGCTACCCGAGTAGGACTCAACGCGCCAGTAGTAGTAACCGGCGGAACCGTTGTAGCTGATCTGCTCTTCGCTCGTGGAGCTGATCGAACGTGCGACCCGTGTCCAGCCGCTACCGCTCCAGCGGTAAAGCTCGAGATCGAAGTCGGCGCTCGACGGGCCCGAGAGCCAGCCGTTGTGCGTGCCGGATCCGGCATAGTAGTAGGTGCCGTTCGGCTGCACTTCGGAACCGCCGTTGGAGAGCGAACCGGTGTATTCGGTGCAGTTGGTGCACGGGGCGCCACCGCCACCGCCACCACCGCCGCCGCCGCCTTCGTCGAAGCTGGCGACGAGGCTCACGCCGGAGTAGCTGCTGTAGCCACGGAGCATGATGTAGTAGGTGCCCTCCTGCGGGCTGGCGACTTCGCAATTTTCGTTGTTGCCGTTGCGGTACGGACGGCAATCATAGGTCGAGGTCGTCGGTTCGGCACCGAAGCGGACGTAGAGGTCGGCATCACCCGAACCGCCGCTCATGGCGATGTCGAGGTTGCTGGCGCCGGCCGGAACGTCGATGGTGAAGTCGGCTTCCGAGCCCTGGGCTCCGGAGAGATTGCTTTCCGGGACGCCGTTGGACAGCTCGGTGGCGCCACCGCCACCGCCGCCGCCACCGCCGCCGCCACCACCGCTGCCGTCAAACAGCGAGTAGGCGAGGAGGTTGGGCGAGCCCGAACCGATGCCGCTGAGCTTGTTGCTCGAACCGCTCGAGTAGATTGCGCTTTCCACCTGGCTCGGCGAAGCGCTCGGGTTGTCGGCGAGGTACAGGGCGGCAATACCGGCCACGTGCGGCGAGGCCATGGAGGTGCCGCTGATGGTGTTGGTCGCCGAACTGCTGGTGTACCAGGCCGAAGTAATGCTCGAACCCGGTGCGAAGATGTCGACGCAGGTGCCGTAGTTGGAGAAGCTCGAACGCGAGTCGGAGCTGGTGGTCGAGCCGACCGTGATGGCGGCCGAAGAACGCGCCGGCGAACTGTTGCAGGCATCCTGGTTCTCGTTGCCCGCAGCCACGACGACCGTGACACCGGCGCTGCGCATGTTGGCAACCGCATCATCGGTGGACTGCGAGGCTCCGCCGCCGAGGCTCATGTTCGCCACGGCCGGCAACTGGGCATTCTGCGCCACCCAGTCCATGCCGGCGATCACGCCGGAGTTGGTGCCCGAGCCGTTGCAGCCGAGAACGCGCACGGCGTGGACGGTCGCACCCTTGGCAACACCGTAGGTGGAGCCGGCAACCGTGCCGGCCACGTGCGTGCCGTGACCGTTGCAGTCGGTCCAGCCGCGGCCGTCGTTGATCGCGGAGTAGCCGTTCCCCATACGGCCACTGAATTCGTTGTGCGATCCGAGCACGCCGGTGTCGATCACGTAGGCATGCACGTTGCTGGCGGTGGTGTTATAGGTGTAGCTGCCGTCGAGCGGACGGTCACGCTGGTCGACTCGATCCAGGCCCCAGGTCGCGTTGTTCTGGGTGGCGCTGATCGAGACGATGCCGTCTTCCTCTACGTAGGCCACACGGTCGTCCTCGAGCATCCGGGCGACGGCCTTCGGGTTGGCTTCCATTACGAAAGCCGGAAGGGCGTGCGAGAAGGATGCCTTGACCTTGGCCCCATGGGCCCGCGCCATGCTTTGAGCGGCGGATGCCACGGAGATTCCCCGGGCGTTGGCCGAGCCGAAGGTCGTGACGCCGTCTTTCAGGACGACGATGTACTGGCCTTCGATGGGGTGTTTTGCCGTACGGAGTTCGGCGGCGTGGACATTGGCGAGGAAAGTGGTGGCCAGAACGAGCAGGCCGACCAGTTTGACTAACGATAGTCTTCGTAACATGTTGGGTTTTCTCCCATTTCGATCATTTTGTGAGTCCCCTTGATCGCTTGACGGGCTTCGCTCCTCTCGAAGCCCGCTTTGGGGTATACACGATCGGCGGCCGGAAAATCTACCGATATCTCGAATGCATTTACAATTGTGTGACGCAGTTCACGCAGAAAGTTGCTACTTCGTCACGATTTTTTCACGATTGTGTTCGTAGTAGAGGGCGGTCGCGGA
>JAASTB010000067.1 GCA_021767625.1 Wenzhouxiangella sp. | reverse complement strand
CGCTCGGCGCGCTTGCGCTCGTGCTCCTTGAGGTGGCGCTTGCGCAGGCGGATGTGCTCGGGCGTGACCTCGACCAGTTCGTCGTCGTTGATGAACTCCATGGCCTGCTCGAGCGTCATGCGCGTCGGCGGCGTGAGCTGGACGGCGTCGTCCTTGCCGGCGGCGCGGATATTGGTGAGTTTCTTGCCCTTCATCGGATTGACGACGAGGTCATTTTCGCGCGCGTGCAGGCCGATGATCTGGCCTTCGTAGACGTCTTCGCCGGGGCCGACGAACAGCTTGCCGCGATCCTGCAGGTTGAACAGGGCGAAAGCGACCGTCGTGCCGTTTTCCATGCTGATCATGGTGCCGTTCTGGCGCTCGGCCACGCGCTCGGTCGCCGGACCCCAGTGATCGAACACGCGGAAGAACAGGCCGGTGCCCGAGGTCATGGTGCGGTAGGCATTCTGGAAGCCGATCAGCCCCCTGGCCGGCGCGATGTAGTCGAGTCGAACCCGCCCCTTGCCGTCGGGCTGCATGTTCTCGAGCTGGCCCTTGCGCTCGCCCATGGCCTGCATGACCGCACCCTGGTATTGCTCGTCCATGTCGAGAACGACCTGTTCCCAGGGTTCCTGGACCTCGCCGTCCTCACCCTCGCGCTTGCGCACACGCGGGCGGGAGACGGCCAGCTCATAGCCCTCGCGCCGCATGGTCTCGATCAGCACGGCCAGGTGCAGCTCGCCGCGACCGGCCACGTCGAACTGCTCGGGATCGGCGGTGTCGTGTACCTGCAGTGCAACGTTGTGGGTCGCTTCCTGGTAGAGACGCGACCGAAGCTGCCGGCTGGTCAGGTACTTGCCCTCGCGCCCGGCGAACGGCGAGTTGTTGACCTGAAAGGTCATGTGAATGGTCGGTTCGTCGACGGTGAGCGCCGGCAGGGCTTCGACCTTGGACGGATCGCAGAGCGTGTCGGAGATCCCGATCTCGTCGATTCCGGATATCGCGATGATGTCGCCGGCGGAGGCCTCTTCGACCTCTTCCTTCTTGAGGCCCTTGAAACCCAGGACCTGAAGCACCTTTCCGGAGCGGGTCTTGCCCTCGCGGTCGACGACCGTGACCGCCTGGTTCGGCCGAACGCGACCGCGCTTGATTCGGCCCACGCCGATCAGGCCGACATAGGACGAATAAGACAGGCTCGAAACCTGCATCTGGAACGGACCGTCCGGATCCACGTTGGGCTCGGGCACGTGCTCGATGAGCGTTTCATACAGCGGCGTCAGGTCGCCGCCGGTGACGCCCGGATCCAGCGACGCATAGCCGTTGAGCGCGGAAGCGTAGACCACGGGAAAGTCGAGCTGCTCGTCGGTGGCACCCAGCTTGTCGAACAGGTCGAAGGTCTGATTGAGCACCCAGTCCGGCCGGGCACCGGGACGGTCGATCTTGTTGATCACGACGATCGGGCGAAAGCCCATGTCAAAGGCCTTCTGCGTGACGAAGCGCGTCTGCGGCATGGGGCCGTCCACCGCGTCGACCAGCAGCAATACCGAATCGACCATCGACAGTACGCGCTCCACCTCGCCGCCGAAGTCGGCGTGGCCCGGCGTGTCGACGATGTTGATGCGCCAGCCCTGCCAGTCGATTGCGGTGTTCTTCGACAGGATCGTGATGCCGCGCTCGCGTTCCTGGTCCTCGGAATCCATCACCCGCTCGGTCAGTCGCTCGTGCTCGGCGAAGGAGCCGGATTGGCGCAGCAACTGGTCGACGAGGGTGGTCTTGCCGTGGTCGACGTGGGCGATGATGGCGATATTGCGCAGCTTCATTTAAGGGGGACCGCTCGTTTTAGAAAGTCAGCCGGCCATTATAACCCTGTGGCGCCCCACAAATCACACTGACGGCGCACCCGCCAGTCGCCGGCCACGCGGCACCCGCGAACCGCCCTCGCCCGCGCCCTCCGGCGACGATTCGCGTTACGCTGCGCAGACGGGAATGCGAGGCTAATATGGGCCAATGAGCGCCGAAATCGAACCATTCGCCCGGCTGGCCGTGGCCCTGGCCATCGGCCTACTGGTAGGCATCGAACGCGGCTGGCAGCGTCGCGAAAGCGAGGAGGGCCAGCGCGTGGCCGGTCTGCGCACCTATGCCCTGATCGGCCTGGTCGGCGGCGTGGTGGGCTTCATGAGCCAGGACGGCGACTACTGGCTGATCGGCCTGGTGTTCATCGGGCTGGCCATGGCCAGCGCCACCGCCTATGTGGTCACCACCCGCGCCGGACACGACTACGGCATCACGAGCGAAACGGCCGCGATGGCCACCTATCTCTTCGCCGCCCTTGCGGGCGTCGGCCACATGGCCCTGGCTTCGGCTGCAGCCATCGTCATGGCGCTGTTGCTGGGGTACAAACAGCGTCTCCACGGCCTGCTCGACGCGGTGCGCAGGCAGGAACTGACCGCCGGTCTCAAGTTCCTGCTGATCTCGGTGGTGCTGCTCCCCATCCTGCCCGACCGCGGATTCGGGCCCTGGGAGGCCCTCAACCCCTATGTGATCTGGCTGATGGTCGTTCTGATCGCGGGCATTTCCTTCTTCGGCTACATCGCCATCCGCCTGTTCGGCGCCAGCCGCGGCATCATCTTCGGCGGACTGTTCGGCGGCATGGCTTCCTCGACGGCAACAACCCTCGCTTTTTCCCGAATGAGCGCCCGCGAACCGGTCCTCACGCCGGTTCTCGCAGCCGGCATCCTGCTGGCCTGCGGCGCGATGATCGCGAGAATGATGATCGTGGCCACGCTGATTCACACCCCGCTGTTTCGCCTGCTCTGGCTGCCCGCGCTGGTGCTGCTCATTGCCACGCTTGCCCCGGTCGGTTTCTATCTCATGACCGGCTTGTCGAGAAAACCGGCCGACGCGGGTGAAGCCCTGCTCCGCAATCCCATGGAGCTGAAGTCGGCCCTGCTGTTCGGCGGCCTGCTCGCGGCGGTCATGCTGCTCGGCAAGGCGCTGTCGGAATGGGTCGGTGATGCCGGCCTGTGGGCGCTCGCCGCTGCTTCCGGGCTGGCCGACGTCGATGCCATTACGCTCTCGCTGGCGCGCATGAGTTCTCAGGATCTCGCCCTGCGGGTCGCCGCCGTCGGCATCGTGATCGCCGCCGCGGCCAATTCCCTGGTCAAGGGCGGCATGGCCCTGAGTATCGGCGGCCGCTCCCTGGGGCTTCGCGTGCTGTTGCCGCTTGGCGCGGGCTCGCTCCTCGCCCTGGCTGCAGCCGTCGCTATCTACCTGTCCGGGACTGCTTCATGAACCAACGCAATACCGCCCTGACCATCGGCGGCGTCACCGTCGAGCCGGGCGAAAGACGCAGTATCGACCTCGAAGTCGGCCGCCTTTATACCCACTCGCCGACGACCATGCCGGTGCAGGTGCTTTGCGGGCGCAAGGCCGGCCCCGTGTTGTTCGTTTCCGCGGCCATACACGGCGACGAGCTCAACGGCGTGGAAATCATCCGCCGCCTGCTCAAGGTGCCGCAGCTCAAGCGGCTGAAAGGCACGCTGATCGCCGTTCCCATCGTCAACCTGCATGGGTTCATCAACCTGTCGAGGTACTTTCCCGACCGGCGCGACCTCAACCGCAGCTTTCCGGGCTCCGAAAGCGGCTCCCTGGCCGCGCGGGTTGCGAACCTGTTCATGACCGAGATCGTCAGCCAGGCCACGCACGGCATCGACCTGCACACCGGCGCGATCAACCGCGGCAACCTGCCGCAGATCCGCGCCAACCTCGACGACGAGGAGACGCTGAGGCTCGGCAAGGCCTTCGGAACGCCGGTCATCCTCAACTCGGCGCTGCGCGACGGCTCACTGCGCATGGCGGCCATGGACCACGACATACCGATTCTTCTCTACGAAGCCGGCGAAGCCCTCCGCTTCGACGAGTTCGCCATCCGCGGCGGGGTCGAGGGCGTCATCCGGGTGATGCGCGAGCTGTCCATGCTGCCGCGCACGCGCAGGAAACCGCCGCCCGCCCCGGTCGTGGCCCGCTCCAGCAGCTGGGTCCGCGCCCCACAGAGCGGGCTCTTCCGCGCATGGGTACAACTCGGCGACCGGGTTGCGAAGGACGAAACCGTCCTCGGCGTGGTCTCCGACCCCTTCGGCGAAGCGGAAAGGGAAATCGTCGCGCCCTTCAGCGGCATCGTCATCGGTCGGTTGAACCTGCCCCTGGTCAACGAAGGCGACGCCATCTACCACATCGCGCGCTTCTACCGCACCGACATCGCCCACGAGCGCGTCGGCGACTACACCGAGTCGCTGGAATCCGACGACTTTCCCTACGGCGAACAGACCTGAGCCGGCGCTCAGCCGGCCTTTTGCGGATCCCAGGGGCGGATCACGCCTTCCTGGGCGGTCGAGGCCACCAGTTCGCCGGACTGGCTGAAGAACTGACCGCGCGTGAATCCGCGCCCTCCGTGGCTGGTGGGGCTGTCGCAGGCATAGAGCAGCCAGTCGTCGACCCGGAAGGGCCGATGGAACCACAGGGCGTGGTCGATGCTGGCCATCTGCACGGGCCGCGTGCTGAAATCCAGCTCGTGCGGCAGGGTCGCCGTTCCGAGCAGTTCGTAGTCGGAAACGTAGGTCAGCAGGTTGCGGTGCAGCTCCGGGTCGTCCGGCAGGCGATCCCAGGCGCGCATCCATACGTGTTTTCGGGGGGGACGCGCCTCCGGATCGATGAACTTGGGGGCCTCGACCGGCCGAAATTCCAGCGGTGGCCGATGCGCCAGAAGTCGTCTCATCTTCTCGGGGACCCGGTCGATGATCGAATCCTGGATATCGATGCTCTTGGACAGGCCCTCCGGCCCCGGCACCCGAGGCATGTCGAACTGGTGATCGAAGCCCCGATCTCCGGCATGGAAAGAGGCGGCGAGGTTGAGAATCGGCCGGCCGTGCTGTACTGCCACCACCCGTCGATTGGAATAGCTACCCCCGTCCCGGGATCGCTCCACCTGGTAGACCACCGGCTGATTGAAGTCTCCCGGCCGCAGAAAATAAGCGTGAAGAGAGTGCGGCGCCCGTTCTTCCACCGTGCAGTGGGCGGCCGACAGGGCCTGCCCCAGAATCTGCCCCCCGAACACCTGCGGTGCGCCGATGTCGTGGCTCTGTCCGCGGAAGAGGTTGTCCTCAAGCCGCTCGAGATCGAGCAGGTCGATGACCGATGCCAGAGCGTCGTTCATTCGTTTGCCTCCCAGCCCCAGGGCGCCGCCGGCGGCGCCACGGCCTCGCCGAGGTCGAAATCGATCCGGAACACCCGCGGCGTGCCCAGGCGCCAGAGCCCGTAGGTGAATGTCTCGCCGGGCTCGATGCGCATCGTCCAGACATTGGAGAAGGCCGGTTCGATCAGTTCGCGGGTGTGCTGGTCGGCCGGAAAATACTGGGCTTCGGAGGTTCCGGTATTGGTCGTCGTCCCCCCGTACATCGTCACCGCGTCGGGCGAACCGTCCTCGTGCCGGTGGTCGTGCTTGAGTTCGATGCGTTCACCGCGGCGGGTCAGCACCCAGGTGCGCGAACGATCTTCGCCGACCACGAAGGGAATCCTGATCACCGCCTCATTGCATTCGCGCACATGCATGACCAGGCGCTGACCGGAAAACCCCTCTTCCCCGGGCGGCGCGGCCACCAGCTCGCCTTCGAAAGCACGCCCGCAGAGGGCCTGCAGCTCGGCCCAGAACGCCTCGACCGGTTCGGCCGAAGCCGACGAAAACACCAGCATAGAAAACACGCAGACAAGAATTCGCATGGCGGATTCCACGATTGCTCCGATTGGGCGATCACTATAACGCCGTCGGTTCGGCAGCGGGACGCCCCGTCGGCTGCGCGATCGGGCGCTGCGGACGGGGCGCCGCGGCCGCTTGCGTTAAAATAACGGGTTTGGACCCAACCACCCAGGAGTGCTCCATGAACAACCCCGTTCGCGTGGCCATTACCGGCGCCGCCGGCCAGATCGGCTATCAGCTGTGTTTCCGCATCGCCGCCGGCGACATGCTGGGCCCCAACCAGCCCGTCATCCTGCAGCTGATCGAAATCCCGCCCGCCAAGGACGCCCTCGAAGGCGTGGCCATGGAGCTCGAGGACGCTGCACTGCCCCTGCTGCACGGTATCGTCACGACGACCGAACTCGACGAGGGCTTCAAGGACGCCGATGTCGCCCTGCTGGTCGGCGCGAAACCGCGCGGCCCGGGCATGGAACGCGCCGACCTGCTGGCCGAAAACGGCAAGATCTTCGGCCCGCAGGGCAAGAGCCTCAATGCCGTAGCCAGCCGCGACGTCAAGGTGCTGGTGGTCGGCAACCCGGCCAACACCAATGCGCTGATCGCCCAGGCCAATGCGCCCGACCTGCCGGCGGAGAACTTCACCGCCATGACCCGCCTGGACCACAACCGCGCCCTGGCGCAGCTGGCGAACAAGACCGGCACGCACCACACGCGCATCAAGCAGATGACCATCTGGGGCAATCACTCGTCCACCCAGTACCCGGACCTGCACCACGTCAACTGCGACGGCAAGACCGCAACCGACCTGGTCGACCGCGACTGGTACGAGAACGACTTCATCCCGACCGTGCAGCAGCGCGGCGCGGCCATCATCAAGGCACGCGGCGCCTCCAGCGCGGCATCGGCCGCCTCGAGCGCCATCGATCACATTCGCGACTGGGTGCTGGGGACCGACGGTGACGACTGGGTCTCCATGGCCGTACCCGCCGACGGAAGCTACGGCATCGAACCGGGCGTGATCTTCTCTTTCCCCTGCACGTGCGAAGATGGAAAGTGGAAAATCGTCCAGGGCCTGGACATCAACGAGTTCTCCCAGGCGCGGCTCGACGCCACCGACAAGGAGCTCCGCGAAGAACGCCAGGCCGTGGAATCGCTGCTCTGAAACGATTCGAGGAGGTCTCAATGAACGCAGGCAAGCTTCTTGCACTGACACTGCTGACGCTTCTGCTGCCGGCCCTGGCCACAGCGCAAGGCATGGAGCGCAGCAACGCTCCCGAAGACGCTCGGGTGTACTTCATTACGCCCAACGACGGCGAGACCGTGACCAGCCCGGTCACGGTCCGCTTCGGACTGGAAGGGATGGGCGTCGCGCCGGCGGGCATCGACAAGGACATGACCGGTCATCATCACCTGCTGATCGATGTCGACGACTCCAACATGCCGGCACTGGACATGCCTCTGCCGACGAGCGACCACGTGGTCCATTTCGGCGGCGGCCAGACCGAAGTCAGTATCGAGCTGGAACCGGGCCAACACAGCCTGCAACTCCTGCTAGGCGATCATCGCCACGTTCCGCACGATCCCGCCGTGATGTCTGAGAAGATCACGATCACCGTCGAGTGAACCGGAACCTCCACTGCAGAAAGAAAAAGCCCGGCGACGCCGGGCTTTTTCTTGACTGACCCGAGGCAAGCTCAGGCGAGGCTGCGATGCTTGCCGACAATTCGCATGGATAACTCCAGCGCCTGTTCGTAGTTAAGCCGGGGATCGACGGTGGTCTTGTAGGCCCTGGAGAGATCGTGCTCGCCCAGGTCCCGGGCGCCCCCGATGCATTCGGTGACGTTTTCGCCGGTCAATTCGAGGTGAACCCCACCCAGGCGCGAGCCGCTCTCCGCATGTATGTCGAACGCCTGCTCCACTTCGGAAACGACATTGGCGAAGCGGCGCGTCTTGTAGCCGTTCTCGGTCTTCTCCGTATTGCCGTGCATGGGATCGCAGATCCAAAGCACCGGCGAACCCGTCGACCGAACCGCCTCGATCAGTGGGGGCAGCTTGTCCGAAATCTGGCTTGCGCCCATACGGTGAATCAGCACCAGCCGGCCGGGTTCGTTGTCGGGATTCAGGGTATGGATGAGACCCTTCAGCCAACTCGGGGACATGCCCGGGCCGACCTTGATGCCCATCGGATTGCGGACTCCGCGGAACATCTCCACGTGAGCCCCTTCCAGCTCGGCGGTGCGCATGCCGATCCACGGGAAGTGCGTGGAAAGGTTGAACCAGCCCCACTGGCGGGGAACGCGCCGCGTGAGCGCCTGCTCGTAATGCAGGTGCAGCGCCTCGTGAGAAGTGAAGAAATCGACCCGCCGCAGGCTCCCCGGTTGCTGGCCCGTAATGGTTTCCATGAAGCGCACCGAGTGCCCGATGCTGTCGGCGATACGCTCGAACTCGTCGGCCAGCGGCGAGTGCTCCAACCAACCCAGATTCCAGTATTCGGGATGATGCAGGTCGGCGAAACCGCCGTCGACCAGGGCACGGACGAAATTCATCGTCATCGCCGAACTGGCGTGACCACGCAGGAGGCGATCGGGATCCGGCCGACGCGCCTGCTCGGTGAACTCCGGGGCATTGACCAGGTCGCCGCGATAGCTCGGCAACGTCACCCCGTCGCGCGTTTCCATGTCCGCCGAACGCGGCTTGGCGTACTGTCCGGCAAATCGCCCGATGCGGACGACCGGCTTTTCCATGCCGTGCAGCAACACCAGCGACATCTGCAGCAGGACCTTCAGCCGGTTGGCGATGATGGTCGGTTCGCAATCGTCGAACAACTCGGCACAATCGCCACCCTGCAGAACGAATCGTTTGCCGGCCTGAGCCTCGGCAATCTGCTCCTTCAGGGAGAGAATCTCCCAGGACGTGACCAGCGGCGGCATGGCAGCAAGACGACCCAGGGCATGCCGAAAGGCGATCTCGTCGGGATAGGTCGCCTGCTGCCCGGCTTCATGCTGTTGCCATGAATCCGGTCGCCATCCCTTGGCGGGGGTAATTGTCCTGAATTTCTCGCTCATTGCTCTTCTCGGGTCCTCGAACCCAGGCTGTTGGCCAGCAGTGCCCAGAGAACGAACACCGCGAGTCCAACATACCAGATCAGCGTCCACATGGGCATCGACAAGCCGAGGAAGGACCAGTCGACCTCGGCGCACTCGCCCGCACCGGTGAAGGCTTCGCGCAGGATGTCCATCAGCGGAAAATCGTACTCGAGCATGAAGTACATGCCCGGCCCGCAATCGGGCACCTGGTCGGCGGGAAGGTTCTGCAGCCAGACGTGGCGGGCCCCGGTCGTGATACCCCAGCCTGCGCCCAGCAGAATCGGCACGCCGTAAACCCAACGCCCCCACGACTTTGGACCGTGGATCGCGCCCAGCAGGGCGAACAGCCCCATCAGCATGAACCCCAGGCGCTG
>JAASTB010000066.1 GCA_021767625.1 Wenzhouxiangella sp. | reverse complement strand
CTGGTCAGCGACCGCCCCGGGCAGGTCCAGGAATCGAGAACGCCCGGAGAGTACGCTGCCGAGGAAGGAACCGACCCCAAGGACGTCGAAGCCCGGGCCTTCGCCCGCGAACTCGCCGACCGCCTGCACAAGGCCCACCAGGAAGGCCGGTTCAAGCACCTGGTTCTGTTGGCCGACCCGCGCTTCCTCGGCGAGCTGCGCAAGCACCTGGATGGCCCGACGGCCGAAGCGTTGGCGGCAACGGCCGCGGTCAATCTGACCCGCGAAGACCTCGAGCACGTCACCCGGGCAGCGAACTCAGCTCTCGAGTGAGTCGATCAGGTAGCGCACCCGCATCTGGGGGTTCACCCTGCCCTGCCAGCGGTTGACCTCGAGTTCGTAGACCACGCCCAGGGGGTCGGGAAGCTCACGGTGGCAAAGGCTGCCCGCGCCGAACGCGATTGCGTCGAGCACGGGCCCGCCGGATTCCGGCTGCAGGCGAAGCTTGAGGTGCTGCGAGCCCACGACGCGCCGCTCGAGAACCCGAAAACGGCCGTCGAACAAGGGCTCGGGCCAGGCCTGGCCCCAGGGGCCGGCCTCGGCCAGTGCCGTGGCCGTCTCCAGCGAGAGCTCCTCGGCCGACAGCGAACCGTCCGAGCGGATGACATCCGGCTCGAAAACCCTTTCGGCCAGGGCCTCGTCGAAAGCCCGCCGGAAAGCATCCAGGCGCGCCTCAGGCAGGGCCAGGCCGGCCGCCCTGGCGTGGCCCCCGAAGCGTTCGATCAGGCCGGGGTGCCGCGCGTCGATCTCGACCAGCAGGTCGCGCATGTGCACGCCTGACGGGCTTCGCCCCGAGCCCTTGAGTTCGCTGCCGCCCGACTCGGCGGGCGCGAACGCGATCACCGGACGCTGCAGGCGCTCGACCAGACGCCCGGCGACCAGCCCGACGACGCCCTGGTGCCAATCCGGATCGAATACGCACAGGCCCTGAAGATCCCCTTCGATGCGCTCGGCCAACGCCTTCGCCTGGGCTTCGGCGGCCTCCTGCATGTCCGCCTGGAGGCTTTGGCGCTCGCGGTTGAGCGTGTCCAGGCGGGCGGCCAGCTCCGCCGCCTCGGCTTCGCTGTCAGCGAGCAGGCAACGGATGCCGACGCCCATGTCCTCGAGGCGTCCGGCGGCATTGAGTCGTGGCCCGGCGGCAAACCCCATGTCCGAGGCATCGACATGGCGAAGGTTTCGCCCGGCGACCTCGAGCAGCGCGCGCACACCCGGCAGGCAACGCCCCGCCCGGATTCGAAGCAGCCCCTGCTGAACCAGCCGGCGATTGTTCTCGTCCAGGGGCACCAGGTCGGCAACGGTACCCAGGGCCACCAGGTCCAGCCACTGATCCAGGCGCGGTTCGCGGCCCGAGCGGAACCGGCCCTGCTCGCGCAGACGGGAGCGCAGTGCCATGAGCAGATAGAACATGACACCTACGCCGGCCAGCGCCTTCGACCCGAATCGCTCTTCGGCCAGGTTGGGATTGACGATGGCGTCGGCCGGCGGAAGGGATTCCCCGGGAAGGTGATGATCGGTGACGATCACCCGCATGCCCGCCTCCCGGGCCAGCGCAACGCCTTCGTGCGAACTCACGCCCTGGTCCACGGTCAGCACCACGTCGGGCCCGATATCGGAGAGCTCGCCGACGAGGGTGCGCCCCAGCCCGTAGCCGTGACGAAAGCGATCGGGCACCCGCCAGTGCACGTCACCCGCCCCCAGGGCTCGAAGACCGCGCACGGCCAGCGCCGTGCCCGTGGCCCCGTCTGCGTCGAAGTCGCCGACGACGACGATGCGCTTGCGCTCGAGGATCGCTTCTTCAAGCAGTTCACAGGCCTTCGCGAGGCCGCCGAGCGTCGGGGGCAGCAGCTTTGCCAGGGAATAGTCGGGCAAGGACTCCGCGCCCCGGGCCGCCAGTACGCGGCCGACGACCGGGTGCACTCCGGCCACGGCGGAGTCCAGTCCCGCCCGGCGCTTGACCCGAACCCGGCGGATCACCGCCACACCCGCCAGGCGTGCCGGGGGCCGAATCGGCGAACCGTCTGCATCCCGCTCAGTTCGAGCTCGCCGATGCGCCCCAGGCGAAGCCGCCGCCAGGCGCGGCGCAGGAAGCCCTGAAGCTGCTCCAGGTTGTCCTCGGCCGAGGCTTCAAAGCGGGAAGGCCATTCGACGAGCTCGCCCGGCCGCGGTTCGATATCCGCTTCGAAATCGCGGCAGGGCAGCTCGAGCCAGTCGGCGAGACCGACGAGAACGGGATCGCCTGCCACGATGCGCTGCACGCGGGGAGTGATCCCGGCCGGCTCCGGCAAGGCACCGCCGCCCCAGAACCACAGGCTTCCCGGCACGGCGCCGGGAGCGTCGGCGTTCCTGCGGTGCTGCTGCAAGAGCACCTGCGTTTCGTTGAGGAGGCGCCGCCATCGACGAGCGTCGTCGCCTTCGGGCAGCGCGAGTTCCAGGCTGGCCCCCGCCAACGCCCAGGGCGGCGAGAAACGGCTCGAGGGCGGGGTGTCCAGTGCAATGTAACCGCGCCCACGACCGGTCAGCTCGAGCGCCAGCCCCTCTTCTTCGAGCAATCTCGACAGCTCCCTGCTCCAGGTGCCGGGGCTGAAGTCCTTCTCGGGCTGCAGCCACACGGCCGCCAGGTCCGGAACCAGCCCGACGGGATCGGCACGGAGCCAGGCGCCCGCGGCGTCTTCGGGTCGATCGAGACGCCGGGTCAGCGGAGCGGCCGGCAGCGGCCGGCCGGCGACAAGCTCGCCCTGCGGGGATTGCGCATCCAGCGCGCGCGGCTCGCCGCCCAAGCGGATCAGGGCTTCGATCAGGGGCGGCAGCCGGCCCGCCTCCCGCAGGAGGGATTCCAGCTGCGGGACGTGCAGGATCAGGCGTCGGTCAGGAGTCGTACCGGACCTCGACGATCTCATAGGTCCGCTTGCCGTTGGGCGCCTCGAATTCCACGACATCGCCTTCCTGGTGTCCGATGAGCGCACGCGCCAGGGGGGCGGAAATCGCCAGCCGGCCGTTCGAGGAGTCGGCCTCGAGGTCCCCGACGATCTGCCAGGTAACCTCTTCGGCATCGTCCTTGTCTTCCATCAGGACCACCGTGGCGCCGAATACGACCTTGCCGCCGGGGTTGAGCGAGGCCACGTCGATGATACGAGAGTTGCCCAGCGAGGCCTCGAGATCACGGATGCGGGCCTCGATGAAGCCCTGCTGCTCGCGCGCGGCGTGATACTCGGCGTTCTCCTTCAGGTCGCCGTGGGCCCGCGCTTCGGCAATGGCCTCGATCACCGCCGGGCGGTCCTTCTTCTTGAGCCGATCGAGTTCGGCGCGCAGGCGCTCAGCGCCCGCCTTGGTCAGTGGCGTCTGGCTCATGTCTACTCCTCAGGATTTCTCGGCATGCAGCTCGGCGAGGCTGCGCACGCCCCGTTCGTTCCAGTGGTCCATCGCCCGCAGCGTCGCGCGGGCGCCGGCGATCGTGGTCGAATAATTGACCTTCCGCTGCAGCGCCTCGCGGCGAATCGAAAAGGAGTCGGCGATGGCCTGGCGCCCTTCGGTGGTGTTGACGATGTAGTCGATCTCGTCGTTCTTGATCAGGTCGACGATGTGCGGACGCCCCTGGATTACCTTGTTGACGTAGTCACACTCGATGCCGTTTTCAACCAGGTGCTTCCAGGTGCCTTCCGTGGCCACCAGTTCGAAGCCGCGTTCGACGAGCTCTCGCGCGACGGGCAGAAGGCGTTCCTTGTCGGCGTCGCGCACGCTGAGGAAGACGCGGCCGCTCATCTTGACCACGATGCCCACACCCTGCTGGGCGCGCGCCACGGCCGAGCCGAAGGAACGGCCCACGCCCATGGCCTCGCCGGTGGAGCGCATTTCCGGCGTCAGGATGGGATCGACGCCCTGGAACTTGATGAACGGGAAGATGGGCTCCTTGATGGAATAGAACGGACTTGAAAGATCGCCGTCAATCCCTTGATCCTGAAGCTTTTTGCCCACCATGCACCGTGCGGCCACGCGCGCGATCGGAACGCCGGTCGCCTTCGACACGAAAGGCACCGTGCGCGAGGCGCGGGGATTGACCTCCAGCACGAAGATATCGTCGCCTTGCACCGCGAACTGCACGTTCATCAGGCCGACGACCTGCAGGGCCAGGGCCATCTGCCGGGTCTGGTGCCGGATTTCCTCGACGACAGCGTCGGACAGCGAGAACGGCGGCAGGCTGCAGGACGAATCGCCCGAGTGGACCCCGGCCTCCTCGATATGCTCCATGACGCCGCCGATGACCACGCGCTCGCCGTCGCATACGGCGTCGACGTCCACCTCGATGGCGTGATCGAGAAAGTGGTCCAGCAGGACGGGCGAGTCGTTGGAGACCTTGACCGCCTCGTTCATGTAGCGCTTGAGCTCGTCCTCGCCGTGGACGATGTCCATGGCGCGACCGCCGAGCACGTAGGAGGGCCGGACGACCAGCGGATAGCCGACTTCGCGGGCCAGGATCAGTGCCTCTTCGGGATCGCGGGCCGTGCGGTTCGGCGGCTGCTTCAGGCCCAGCCGGTTGAGCAGGTCCTGGAAGCGCTGGCGATCCTCGGCCAGGTCGATGCAGTCGGGCGTGGTGCCGATGATCGGCGCCCCGGCGGCCTCGAGGTCGCGCGCCAGCTTCAGCGGGGTCTGCCCGCCGAACTGGATGATGATGCCCTCGGGCTGCTCCAGTTCGACGATGGACAGGACGTCCTCGAGCGTGAGCGGCTCGAAGTAAAGCCGGTCGGAGGTGTCGTAGTCGGTCGAGACCGTCTCGGGGTTGCAGTTGACCATGATCGTCTCGTAGCCGAGATCGCGCATGGCCAGCGCGGCGTGCACGCAGCAGTAGTCGAACTCGATGCCCTGCCCGATCCGGTTGGGGCCGCCGCCGAGCACCATGATCTTGCGCTTGTCGGTGGGCGCCGCCTCGGTCTCCTCGCCCCAGGTCGAATACATGTAGGCGGTGGACGTGGCGAATTCCGCGGCGCAGGTGTCGACGCGGTGATAGCCGGGCTGGATGCCCAGCTTATTCCGAAGCTTGCGCACCGCCGTCTCGCTCAAACCGGCCAGGTCGGCGATGCGGGCGTCGGAAAAGCCGTAGCGCTTGATATCGAGCAGGGTCTCGGCGTCGAGTGCGGCCACGCCCTCGTCGAGCAGCTTGTGCTCGATCTCGATGAGTTCGGCGATCTGGTCGAGAAACCAGGGGTCGATGCGGGTCAGGCGATGGATTTCCTCGAACTCGAGGCCGCGGCGGAACGCTTCGGCCACGTACAGCAGGCGCTGCGGGCCGGCTTCCTGGAGCTCGCGGCGGATCAGGGTCAGCTCGTCGGCTTCCTCGCTGTCGATCTCGACCGGATCGAGACCGGTCAGGCCCACCTCGAGACTGCGCAGCGCCTTCTGGAACGATTCCTGGAAGGTCCGGCCGATCGCCATCGCCTCGCCCACCGACTTCATCTGCGTCGTCAGGCGATCGTCGGCGGCCGGGAACTTCTCGAAGGCGAAACGCGGCATCTTCGTGACCACGTAGTCGATCGTCGGCTCGAAGGAAGCCGGCGTGGCGCCTCCGGTGATTTCATTGTCCAGCTCGTCGAGCGTGTAGCCCACGGCCAGTTTGGCGGCGACCTTGGCGATGGGGAAGCCGGTCGCCTTGGAGGCCAGGGCCGACGAGCGCGACACGCGCGGGTTCATCTCGATGACGTGGATGCGCCCCGTGTCGGGCTGCACGGCGAATTGCACGTTCGAGCCGCCGGTGTCGACGCCGATCTTGCGCAGCACCGCAATGGCGGCGTCGCGCAGTTCCTGGTACTCCTTGTCGGTCAGGGTGAGCGCTGGCGCAACGGTGACCGAGTCGCCGGTGTGAACGCCCATCGGATCGATGTTCTCGATCGAGCAAATGATGATGCAGTTGTCGGCCTTGTCGCGCACCACCTCGAGCTCGAACTCCTTCCAGCCCAGCACCGACTCCTCGAGCAGCACCTCGTTGGTCGGGGACAGGTCCAGGCCGTGCTCGACGATGCGGACGAATTCCTCGCGGTTATAGGCGATGCCGCCGCCGGAGCCGCCGAGTGTGAACGAGGGCCGGATGATGGTGGGGAAACCGATGCGCTTCTGCACTTCCATCGCCTCGTCGAGGCTGTGCGCCACCCAGGCTTCGGGTACGCCGAGCCCGATCTCGCGCATGGCCTCCTTGAAGGCGTCGCGATCCTCGGCCATGTCGATGGCCTCGCGCGAGGCGCCGATCATCTCCACGCCGAACTTCTCGAGTACGCCCTCGCGCGCCAAATCGAGCGCGCAGTTGAGCGCCGTCTGGCCGCCCATGGTCGGCAGCAAGGCGTCGGGGCGCTCCTTCTCGATGATGTCCTGCACCACGTCCCAGCGGATCGGCTCGATGTAGACGGCATCGGCCATCTCGGGATCGGTCATGATCGTCGCCGGGTTGGAGTTGACCAGGATGACCCGGTAGCCCAGCTCGCGCAGGGCCTTGACCGCCTGCACGCCGGAGTAGTCGAACTCGCAGGCCTGGCCGATGACGATCGGCCCGGCGCCGATGATGAGAATGGATTCGATGTCGGTTCTCTTAGGCATCGGCGCTTTCCATCAAATTCACGAATTGGGCGAACAGCGGCCGCAGGTCGTGCGGCCCCGGGCTGGCCTCGGGATGACCCTGGAAGCTCATCGCGGGCCTGTCGGCGATGCGGATGCCCTGTAGGGTGCCGTCGAACAGTGAACGGTGAGTGGGAACGACCGTCTCCGGAAGGCTGGCCTCGTCGACGGCAAAGCCGTGATTCTGGCTGGTGATCAGAACCTGCCCGGTGGCCAGGTCCTTGACCGGGTGGTTGGCGCCGTGGTGGCCGAACTTCATCTTGACGGTCTTCGCGCCGCCGCCCAGCGCCAGCAGCTGGTGCCCAAGGCAGATGCCGAAAGTCGGCACACGCTTTTCCAGCAGGCCGCGAATGGCTTCGATGGCATAGTCACAGGGCTCGGGGTCGCCGGGGCCGTTGGAGAGCATCACGCCGTCCGGGTTCATCGCCAGCACCTCGTCGAGCGCCGTCCGGGCCGGCACGACGGTCAGGCGACAACCGGCGTCGACCAGCAGGCGCAGGATATTGCGCTTGACGCCGTAGTCGTAGCAGACGACGTGAAAGCGGCCTTCCCCGCGGCGGAACTCGCCCGCCTCCAGGTCCCAGCTGCCCTCGTTCCACTCGTAGGCGCGATCGACCGTCACCGTGCTGGCCAGGTCCTGCCCGCTCATTGGGGCGCATTCCTTCGCGCGACGAACGGCCTCCTCGGCATCGACGGTTTCGCCGACCAGCAGGCAACCGTTCTGGGCACCCTTGTCACGCAGGCGGATGGTCAGGGCGCGCGTGTCGATCCCGGCGATACCCGAGGCATCGTTGTCGCGCATCCAGTCCGACAGGGACTGCGTCGCGCGCCAGTTGCTGTGGCGGCGCGGACAGTTGCGGACAATCAGCCCGGCGGCGTGGATCCGGTCGGCTTCCACGTCCTGCGGGTTGACGCCGGTATTGCCGACGTGGGACGCGGTCAGCGTGACGAGCTGCCCTGCGTAGCTGGGATCGGTGAGTATCTCCTGGTAGCCGGTCATGGCGGTGTTGAACACCACCTCGCCGACCCGCGCGCCCGGCGCGCCGATACCCCGCCCGGAAAACGTCGTGCCGTCTTCCAGCGCCAGAATTGCCTGCATTGAGAAACCTCCGGGTACACAAAGCGGGCCTAGCCGCTGGTGGGCCACGCCCGCTTGTCGCTTGCCGAACCAACCGCTCGGCGTCCGGACGAGTATTCTAAACGAAGCGGCCCGGGCAGGCCAGAAAAACCCGGCGGCAATACGCCGGAAGGACCGGAATCAGGCCTCGGGCGCCGCGGCCGCGATCGGCGCCGGAAAATCGCCGGCCGGATGCATGGTCTCCGCGCCGTGCCCCTGGGCGATGAGATAGTCCACCCACTTGAGCAGGGCCCGATTGAGTCGCCAGCTGCGCGCGACCAGGCTGTTGATGGCCAGATCCGGACCGGCAAAGCGCTGGATGCCCTGTTGGGGGCTGAACGCGGTGGCCTCGGCCATGGCGGCGTCATGGTAGATGCGGACGTGCGCGTTGGGATTGTGCGATCGCTCGGCACCGATAATGTAGGACAGGCGCACGAAGGTGGTGTAGGGATGGCGCTCGATGACCTCGAGATAAAGCTCGGGGCCGGAACCCAGCTGCGAGACGAGATGGTCGGTCTCGGCGAGCGCGTCCGGCAGCAGCACGTTGAGCGCGCGGTAGAGCGCGCTGTGCAGTTCCGGAAGCCGCCGCGCCAGAATCCGGCTCGAGGGCTGCAGTTGACGGGTCGTTGTGAGCATGGCCGGCGAGAATATCACACCGGCAGAAAACTGCCACCCCCCGCCGAAATTCAAGCACCAAAATCCAATTTTCAAATATCAAACAAACCCGAATGGCCAAAGTTTGAATGACCCAAACAGGCTAGTCCGCATCGTGGCGCATCAGCGCATTTCGCGATTGAGGCCCAGCTCGAGGAGAATCCGGCTGGCGAGTTCCTCCACCGAGGTCTCGGTGGACGACAGCATGGGGATGCCCTCGGCGCGAAGCATGGCCTCGGCGGCCTCGACTTCGTAGCGGCACTGCTTGAGCGAGGCGTAGCGGCTGCCGGGCCGGCGGGCCTCGCGAATCTGCGCCAGGCGCTCGGGATCGATGCTCAGGCCGAACAGCTTCTGCTTGTGCTCGCGCAGGAAGGCCGGCAGCCGCGGCTGCTCCAGATCCTCCTCGGTCAGCGGATAGTTGGCCGCCTTCACCCCGAAGTGCAGGGCCATGTAGAGGCAGGTGGGCGTTTTTCCCGACCGCGAGACGCCGACCAGGACGACTTCGGCGGCATCCAGGCGCTTGGAAATGCCGTCGTCGTGCGTCAGCGCGTAATTGGTCGCCTCCATCCGGTCCTCGTAACCCTTGCTGTCGCCCATGCCGTGCGCCTGGCCGACGCGCGGCGAGCGCGGCACGCCAAGGGCCTCTTCGAGGCGCTCCATGAAGGTCCCGAACATGTCGAAGAGGTGGCCGTTGGACTGCTCGAGGATGCCGCTGACCTCCGGGTCGACGATGGTGCTGAAGATGAGCGGACCCTCGCCCTCGTCGGCCTCGGCGGCCCGGTCGATCAGGGAGACGGCGTCGCGCGCCTTGCTCGGTGT
>JAASTB010000065.1 GCA_021767625.1 Wenzhouxiangella sp. | reverse complement strand
GCCTATCGCTTCGAAGTCGAAGACGGCGCCATCCGCTACGGTCTGGGCGCGCTCAAGGGCGTGGGACGCGGCGCAGTGGAGAATCTCGTGGCCGTGCGCGAACAATGCGGCGAGTTCACCTCGCTGGCGCACATGTGCCGCGAAGTCGATCTCTCGCGCCTCAATCGCCGAACGCTGGAGACCCTGATCCGTTCGGGCGCGGCCGACAGCCTGAACCACAACCGCGCAGCCCTGATGCAGGGCCTGCCCGACATTCTCACCGAGGCCGAGCGCTTCCAGGCCGACCGGGAAGCCGGTCAGTCGAGCCTGTTCGGCGGCGGCTCATCCGCGGGCGCCAGCACTCCCGAGGAGCGACCGCTTCCCGACGTTCGCGACTGGACGCTTCGGCAACGCCTACGCGCGGAGAAGGAAACCCTGGGGCTGTACCTTTCCGGCCACCCGATGGATGAGCTGCGCGACGAGCTAGCCGACACCACGACAACCACGCTCGACAGGATCGAGGGCCTGCTGGGCAAGGGCGGCGGCGACGGCGGCAGACGCGGCCAGGGCAAGCCCATGACCCTGGCCGGCCTGATCGCCGCGATTCGCCGGCGCCCCGGCAAGGGCGCGTTCATCGCTCTCGACGACGGCACAGCGCGACTGGAAGTGGCCGTTTTCGACCGCCTGTTCCAGCAGGTTTCCGATCGACTGATCGCCGACGAGATCGTGGTGGTCAAGGGCCGGGTCGAGGTCGACCGTTTCCGCGGCGGATTCCGAATGGTGGCCGAGGAAGTCATGAGCGTCGACGAGGCGCGGTCTCAGTTCGCCAGACGCGTGGAAATCGAGATCAACAAGCCGCCGGAAACGCTGGAACACGACCTGGCCGCGGCCCTGCAGCCCTACCGGCCGGGCCGAACGCCGGTGGTCATCCAGTACCGCAACCAGTCGGCACGGGCCGTTCTCCACCTGGGCTCGAGCTGGCGGGTGACGCCTTCCACGGAGTTGCTGGCCGCGCTGGGAGGCGTGACGGGGATCGGAGAAGTGAGGCTGAAGTACTAGCGCTCGCTGGCGCTCGAGACTCTCGAACCCGGGTCGCTTGTGCCAGCGACTCGGGCTCGCCCAATCGAAACCGGCTCAGAATCCTGCCGCTTGCTGTGCTCGATTGACCAGGAGACGTCCGGTGGTGTAGCAGGCGTTGAGGAAGGCGGCGATGTTCTCGGGCGACTCGCCCGACTGGCGATGCAGCTCGTCGATTCCCAGCGGCGCCCGGATGAGGATGCGCGCCAGTTGGGCATAGCGCTCGTTCTTCATCGCCTCGCTCGGCGCCTGCGTCAGCATGAACTGAACATCGCCGAGCAGGTCCGGATGGAGCCGGCCGCGGGATTGCGCCAGCCCGGCGAACCACTTCAGCTCGCTCAGCGGGCGCCGCACCACGTTCTCGACTTCGTCGACGAGATCGGCGCTGGAGACGGGCTTGCCGGCGGAGGCCGGCAGCGGACGCGCGAACATCTGGGGTTTCATGTCGCCGATGGAACCGTCGTAGAACCAGCTGCCCGAACCCGGATCGATGACCAGGCGCGGCCAGTCGGCCATTTCCAGCACGACCGGGCTGTTCCAGGTCTGCCGGCGGAGATGTTCGGCCAGGGTGGCGTATTCGGGATCATCCGACTGCTCCAGCCCCAGCCACTCCGGGGTGCCGCCGCGATCGGGTTCCTCGATGCGCTGCGAGCCGGGCGCCGGCACGTCCTCGGCGCTGACGCGCTCGAGCAGGTCGAGAAACTCGCGCGAACGAAGCGGCTTGTGGAGCACGTGGGTGGCGGCGAACTCGCGACGCCGCGTCAGGGCGATCGGGTTGTGGCCGGCCTCGCGCAACTCGAGCCAGCGCGACTCGCCTTCTTCGGAGTCGACGTCGATGATCGTGACGTCGCCGCCGGGCTCTTCCATCACCTGCCAGGTCCCCCCACCATTGCGCACGCCCGCCAGGTTCAACAGCGACCGCATCACGGTGCGCTCTTTCTGGCCGGTTTCGAGTACTGAAAGGGTCGGGGTTTCGGGCATGCCGTGATCCTCGCTGGCTGGTTCGGCAATGCTTACAGGATAAGACGGCGTGGTGAAAAACCCAAGAAGAATCAGGGAGAAACCGATCACAGTTTGGCCGCGGCAACACCGCAGCGCCCGGCAATCAGGCCTTCTTCGGGTCGCCGAAGGCGGCCAGCAGCAAGCGTACGCGCCCCATGGCGCCGGCAAGCACATCGTGGATGGCCTCCTCGGAGATCGGCTCCTCATCGAGGCCGGCGGCGGCGTTGGCCACCACACAGAGGCTGGCGTAGTCCATGCCGGCCTCTCGCGCCAGTGCCGCTTCCGGCATGGTGGTCATGCCCACCAGGCTGGCGCCGTCGCGCATCATCCGGCGCACTTCCGCCGCGGTCTCGAGACGAGGCCCCTGGGTCACGGCCACGCAGCCGCCGTCGGCGCAGGGGACTCCGGCGCCCTCGGCCGCAGCCAGCAACGCCGCGCGGGTGGGACCGGCAAAGGGCTCGGCGAACTCGACGTGCCTTAGGGGGCTGATGTCGTCGTCGCTGAAGCTGTGGGCGCGTCCCCAGGTGTAGTCGATGACCTGATCGGGAACGACCAGGGCGCCGGGTCCGGCATCCGGGTCCATGCTGCCCACGGCATTGACGGCGATAATACGCTCGACGCCGACGCGGTGCAGTGCGTCGATGTTGGCCCGATAGTTGACCCGGTGCGGCGGCGCGCGATGGGGTCGTCCGTGGCGGGCGAGAAACCAGGCATCGAGTTCCCCTATGCGAATTCGAGCCAGCGCCGCGGAAGGACGCCCATAGGGAGTCTCCACCCGCCTTTCCTCGCGTACGTCGAAAAGGTCGAGCGCCCCGGTGCCGCCGATGATCGCCAGGCTCATCGCGGCAGGGCCCAGATGCCGTCGAGCTGGCGCCACAGCCCCTGGTAATCCATGCCGCAGCCGAATACGTAGCGATCCGGCACCTCGAGCGCATGATCGTCCACCCAGCCTCGATCCAGGCCGCGATCGTGCTGCTTTCGCACGAGCACGGCGGTCGTGACTCTGCGCACGCCCTGCTGTCTCAAGCGATCGGCAACGGCCGCCATGGTGTAGCCCTCGTCGAAGATATCGTCGACCAGCACGACGTGATCGCCCAGGGAAAGGTCCTCGGGCCAGTGCGCCCAGTGGATCTCCCCGCCGCTGGTGGCCTCCCGGTAGCGGGTGGCGTGGACGTAGTCCAGTCGCAGCGCGTTGTTCAGGCGCCGGGCCAGCTCGATGGCCGGGTACATGCCGCCCTTCATCAACGCAACGATCGAGAGCACCTCGTCGCGGCCCGCGATGCGACCCAGGCGCTCGGCCTGGGCGTCGAGCGCCCCGGCCACCTCGGTCGCCGGGAACAGGCACTCGGCGCCCCGGGGCCAGCGCGGGTTGTCCGTCATCGAATCAGGCATCGCCTTCACTGTCTCCACCGACGTCGCCGCCGCGCGGCTCACGCGTGTCCCGTCCTTCGTCCGTCTTCACCCGCTTGCTGACCTTTCCGGCACTCGACGACGAGCGCGAAGAAGAGCTCGACGACGAACCGTCGGCGTTCGAACCCTCCCCGTCGTCCTCTCGACCACCGCGCGAGCGGCGGCTCGAAATGATGTTGTCGCGGATTTCGTCGGCCAGTTCCTCAGCCATGTCGACCTTGAGCGTGCGCGTCGGGAAGGCGATTTCGGCGCCGTGCGATTCGATGATCTCGCCGACCCCCATCAGCACGTCCTCGCGCACCTCGTGATACTCCGTCCAGACGACCGTCTTGGTGAAGCAATAGATCATGATGTCCAGGGAACTGGCCCCGAAGCGATCGAAGTGCACCATGGTGGTTTGCGTGGTGTCTAGCGCCTCGTGATTCATGATGTACCCGCGAATCTCTTCGACCACTTTGCGCAGGACGCCGAAGTCGTCGTAGCGCACGCCGATGTGCTCGGCGATGCGCCGGTGCGTCATGCGCGAGGGGTTCTCCAGCGTCACGTTCGTGAACACGCCGTTGGGCACGTACATCGGACGCTTGTCGAACTTTCGGATCGTCGTGATGCGCCAGTCGATATGCTCGACCACGCCCTCGATCTCGCGATCGGGCGAGCGCACCCAGTCCCCGACCGAGAACGGACGGTCCATGAAAACGGTGAAGCCGCCGAAGAAATTGGCCAGCAGGTCGCGCGCGGCCAGGCCGACAGCGATGCCGCCCACGCCGCCGGCCGCCAGGAAGCCGGAGATCGGAATCTCCAGGATGCTCAGCGCCGTCAGCACGCCGGTCAGCACAAAAGCAATGCGAACGATCCGGCCGAGCACCGTCACCGTCGTCAGGTCGACGTGCTCGTCTCGCTTGCGGCGCTGCTCGACGAAGGCCTTCTCGAAACCGGATGTCAGGCGGAAGAAGAACCAGGTTGCGGCCACGACCAAACCCAGCTGCTGGGCGATGTTGAGCATCGTGGGGTCGAAGGCCACGACTTCGGTATGCGGCGTGATGACGCGAGCCGCCATGACCAGCCCCTGCCACCAGATCAGCAGCGATATCGGCCGCTGGCCGGCGTAGACGATCGCGTCGTCCCACATGTGCCGGCTCTTGCCGGTCAGTCGCCCCAGGTGACCGATGAAGATGCGGTAGACCAGTTCCAGCAGCAGCGCGGCCAGGATGATGGCAAAAGCCTTGACGGCCCAACCGGGTATGCCCGCCATGCTGCCCAGCTTGTCGATCATTTCCTGCATGTCAGTCCTCAAGTCAGGGCGCGCAGCGAGTCGCGCCAGGCACGGAATTCTGGAACCAGCAACTGTTCGTCCAGGCTGGCCATCGCCCGGCCCTGGAGCCCCTCCAGTTTGCCCGCTTCGGGCAGCGGCCACGATTGCCCGCCTTCCAGCAGCGATCGCGCCGACTCCGGGCGGCAGACCAGCACGGCATCGCAACCGGCCTCGAGCGATTTCGAAACGCGCTGCGCCAGCGTGCCACCGGGACCGGCGCCGGCCATGTCCAGGTCGTCGGAAATCACGACGCCGCCAAAGCCGAGCTGCTCTTTCAGAACGTCAGCCACCCAGGCACGCGAGTAGCCGGCGGGCTCCGGATCACGGGCCGGATAGCAAACGTGCGCCATCATAACGCTGTCGAGTCGGCTGGCAAGTTCGGCGAAGGGCGCGAGGTCTTCACCCAGCGCGCCGAGATCACGAGGATCGACCACAACCTCATCATGCGAATCGGCTTCGACCGAGCCGTGGCCCGGAAAGTGCTTGCCGCAGCAGCGCATTCCGGCGTCCTTCATGCCGGCGACATAGTGGGCGCCCAGGTCGGCCACGGTCTTCGGGTCGGGGCTCATGCCGCGATCACCAATCACCCGGCTGCCACGGTCCAGGTCGAGAACCGGCGCGAAGCTCAGGTCGACGCCGTGGCCCAGCACTTCGGCGGCCATGACGCGGCCGTGGCGATAGGCCAGGTCGCGGGCCCGATCGGGATGCGAGGCATACCATCGCCCCAGCAATCCAAGCGGCGGCAAGGGCGTGAAACCCTCGCGGAAACGCTGTACCCGACCGCCCTCCTGGTCCACCGCGAGAAGCAATCGCGGGGTGCGCAAGGCGCGAATCTCCTCGCAGAGCCCCTGGAGCTGTTGCGGCGATTCGTAGTTGCGGGTGAACAGGATCACCCCGCCCACGGCCGGATGACGCAGCATTTCGGCCGTCGCGTCATCGAGCGACATGCCGTCGATGCCGACGATCAGCGGTCCCAGAGGCTGCTGCAGGCTCATGCGCGCTCGAACAGGGCGATGGACTCGACGTGCGCGGTGTGCGGGAACATATCGGCGATCCCGGCCCCGACCAGCCGGAAGCCGTGGTTCGAGACCAGTTCACCCGCATCCCTCGCCAGGGTCCCCGGATTGCAGGAGACGTAAACCACGCGCTTGGCCCCGGAGCCGGCGATCATCGGCAGGATTTCCAGCGCACCGCTGCGCGGCGGATCGATGAGCACCCCGTCGAATCCGGCCCGATACCAGGGCCGTTGCGAAACGTCTTCCGTGAGGTCGGCAACTTCGAGCTCCACGTTGTCCAGGCCGTTGCGCCGGGCGTTGGCCCCGGCGGCCTCGATCAGTTCGGCCGCGCCTTCGATACCGGTGACGTGACCGGCGCGGGTGGCCAGGGGCAGCGTGAAATTGCCCAGCCCGCAAAACAAGTCCAGCACACGATCGTCCGGACCCGGATCGAGCAATTCCAGCGCGCGGGCGACCAGCGCCCGGTTGATGGCCGCATTGACCTGGATGAAGTGCTGCGGGTGGAAAGCCAGCTCGAGCCCGAAATCTTCCAGCCGATACGTCAGCTGATGCTCCTCGGGCCAGAGCCGGTGCACGGTGTCCGGCCCCTTGGGCTGCAGGTAGACGGCGATGCCGTTGTCTTGCGACCAGCGCTTGAGCGCCATCACGTCTTCGGACGTCAGGTCACGCAGGTGGCGAATGACGATGGCCGAAGCATCGTCGCCGCTGGCGGTCTCGATCTGCGGCACGGCGTCGTCGACCGAAAGCTGCCCGAGCAACTCCGACAGGCTCTGCAGGCGATCGCTGAAATCCGGGTGCAGCACGCGGCAGTCGCCCACGTCAGCGACGAAGCGCCCCTGCGGCTCTCGGAAGCCCACCAGCACGCGCCCCTTGCCCCGAACCAGGCGCGCGCTCAGCCGGCTGCGGCGGCGGTAATGCCAGGGTTCGGCCGAAATGGGCGTCCACCACGTCTCCGGTCGGACTTCGCCGATACGCTCCAGGTTGTCGACCAGGCGCTTGTGTTTCCATTCAACCTGCGCGGCATGATCGAGGTGCTGCAGCGCACAGCCGCCGCAACGATCGAACCAGGGGCAATCCGGTTCGACGCGTTGGGGCGAGGCCTCGATGACCTCCTCGCAGAGCGCCTCGTCGAAGCGGCGGTTACGCCCGATCAGCTTCGCCGAGACGGTTTCGCCGGGCAAGGCGCCGTGCACGAACACGGCCTTGTCGCCGTGCCGCCCCACGCCCCGCCCGTCGTGCGAGAGGTCGCTGATTTCGATCGTGATCGGTTCCGTCGGGAGGCGACGGCGTCTTCTACCCATATGGACTGGTTCGTTGGTTTTTTGGTTTTTTGGTTTTTTGGTTGCTTAGGCTCGCAGTGCCTACGGGATCGTGCAGGCGGCTAAGGAGCCTGCACCCACCAAAACACGAAAACACCAAAGCACCAAAACACTATTTCTGCGTCCAGCCGCCGTCGGCCTGCTGGTAATACCAGCCGGCCCTGGCGTTGGCGATCCACTGCCGCGCGAAGGTCTCGCGGATGTCGTCTTCCCACTCCGGATGCCCGTTGGCGATCGCGATCTCGCGATAGACGGCGTTGCGGTCGGCATTTTCCTCGTTGACCACGCGCTCGAGATTGCGGCGTTCAGCCAGGCTGACCGCCGAGCGGTCGCGAATTTCGACCAGGCCGTCGCGACCGAAACCGATGGCGCCGGCGTCGAACCAGGCGGCCAGGTGCTCGCGCTGGCGCTGGGCCATGCGCTCCTTGATCGCCTGGATCTGCGGCGTATTGATGTCGATGTCCGGGCTCTGGGCGTGGGCCGTTCCCACCGGGGAAAGGGCGTGCCACCAGGGCATTCGCGCCGCCTGCGGCTCACTGGACGGGGCGGCCGGCACATCCTCGCCGAGCACGTCCCGGATGAAACGGTCGGCGGCCCGCTCGGCGGCCGCTTCGGGAAAGTAGACGTTGATCGTCACGCAGGCGGCCAGCATCAACACGCTGGCCACGGCTGTCATGGAAATGAATCGGTGCATGGTGCCTTCTCCTGGCTGGAATCTCGACATTGGCAGATTGTCACGCCAAGCCTGAATTCGATCTGAATAGTGTAAGGGATCGCGCGCCTTCAGATCGCGTCGAGGGCCTGCGCGAGCGTGCGGCAGCCCTTGGCCGTGATGCGGGCTTTGACGCCCTTGAGATTGGCGTCGGGCACCAGCGCCTGGTCGAAGCCCTGCCCGGCCGCCTCGCGCAGGCGCTCCTCACCGTTGTAGACCGGCCTGAGCTCGCCGGCGAGCCCGACCTCCCCGAACGCGACCAGGCCTTTCGGCAAAGGTTTCTCGCGCAGCGAGGATTTCAGCGCCAGCGCGATGGCCAGGTCGCTGGCGGTCTCGGAGATCCGCATGCCGCCGGCCACATTGACGAAAACGTCCTGGTCGCCGACGACGATGCCGGCGTGCCGATTCATCACCGCCAGCAGCATGGCCAGCCGGTTGGGATCGACGCCCACGGCCACGCGCCGGGGATTGGACAGGTTCGACGGCGCCACCAGGGCCTGGACCTCGACCATCATGGGGCGCGTGCCCTCGCGCGTGACCAGCACGCAGCTGCCGGCAGCGGGTTCTTCCTGGCCGGAGAGGAAGATGGCCGAAGGGTTGGCCACGGCCTTGAGTCCCTTGTCGGTCATGGCGAAAACGCCCAGCTCGTTGGCCGCGCCGAAGCGATTCTTGACCGCGCGAACCAGTCGGTAGCGGCTGCCGGAGTCCGACTCGAAGTAGAGCACGGCGTCGACCATGTGCTCGAGCACGCGCGGGCCCGCCAGAGCACCTTCCTTGGTGACATGACCGACCAGCACGACGGCACAGCCCGTCTGCTTGGCGAACTGCACCAGCCGGGCCGCGCATTCGCGCACCTGGGCCACGGCGCCCGGCGCGGATTGCAGTGCTTCGGTCCAGAGCGTCTGGATGGAATCGACCACCATGAAGGCCGGCCGGCGCTCGGCCGCGGTGGCGAGGATGACTTCCAGGCTGGTCTCGGTCAGGCAATCCAGTCGCCCGGGATCGAGCCCCAGACGGCGCGCCCGCATGGCCACCTGCGCCGCGGACTCCTCGCCCGTCACGTACAGGCTGCCGTGACCGGCAGCCAGAGCATCCTGAGCCTGCAACAGCAGCGTGGACTTACCGATGCCGGGGTCACCGCCGAGCAGCACGACCGAGCCGGGAACCAGGCCGCCGCCGAGCACGCGATCGAGCTCACTCAGGCCCGAAGGCAGGCGGTCGGAAGCGGCCTCCGCCCGCACCTCGGCCAGGTTGCTGACCGTCGCCGAGGCGGTGCCGGACCAGTTGCCGCGCCCCTTCGGCCCCTTGCCGGCCGACGCCGCTTCGGCGACGCCCTCTTCCATGGAATTCCACGCCTGGCAATCCGGACACTGCCCGGACCACTTGGGAAAGCTCGCGCCGCATTCGCGGCAGGTGTAGGTCGT
>JAASTB010000064.1 GCA_021767625.1 Wenzhouxiangella sp. | reverse complement strand
CGCCTGGCCACCGACGGCGGCAGCGTCCAGGCCGTGGCGCTGGGTTCGCGCTACCTGCTGAAAGACCCCGACGCCGTCTACGCCCAGTCCGCCGGCTGGACGCCCGAAGAGGCCGAAGGCTTCGTCAAGCTCCTCGGCCAGTCGTCCACGCTGGCGGCGCGGATCAGGGGCTCGTAGAAATTCGGTTCACGCCAAGGCGCCAAGACGCGAAGGACGCCAGGAAATGATTATGAATGGAATGTTTTCTTTGCGATCTTGGCGCCTTCGCGCCTTGGCGTGAGACAGACGAGACACGACGATGCCGGAGCAACGACGACTACTCCAACACCTCGCCAGGTTCATCGAGTGCGACAGCCAGAATCCGCCGCGGGACATCGCGCCCGAGGCGGCCATGTTCGTGCATGCGCGCGGGCTGCTGGAGGCCGCCGGTTTCTCAGTCGAGGTGAGCGACTACGGCGAAGGCCACGTCAATCTCTACGCGGTGCGCGGCGAGCCGAGGGTGTTGTTCAACTGCCACCTCGACACCGTGCCGGTCGGCGAGGGCTGGACGAAGCCGCCGCTCGAGCTGAGCGTCGAAGGCGACCGGGCCTACGGTCGCGGCGTTTGCGACATCAAGGGCGCGGCGGCCGCGCTGCTGGCGGTGGCCGAGTCGACCGATTCGCCGATGGCCGTGCTGTTTTCGTCCGACGAGGAAGGCGCCGGCGGCTGTTGCGTGCGCAACTTCCTGGAAGACCCTTCCCACTGCGGCTTCGAGCAGGTCGTGGTCTGCGAGCCGACCGGCTGCCGGGCCGTGCTGGCCCACCGCGGCTACCTTTCGGTCAAGGGGCGTTTCGACGGCATCGCGGGGCATTCCTCGGAAGGCCGGGCGCTGGCCGACAGCGCCATCCACCGCATGGCGCGCTGGATCGATGCCGCGCTCGAATACTGCGAGGGAGAGAGGTCCGCCGGCCGGCCCACCTGCTTCAACGTCGGCCTGGCCTCGGGCGGCACCAAGTCCAACGTCATCGCCGGCGAGGCCCGCGTGCATTACTCGGCCCGGCTCGGTCCGGGGCAGTCCAATGAGCAGTTGCTGGCCCACTTGTCGTCGCTGGGCGGTGCGGAGGCCTGCGCCACCTGGCACGTGCCCTTCTCCGGCCCGCCGCTGCCGGCCGCCGGCCAGGAGGAGGCGCCGGTGCGCGATTTCTGCCAGCGCCACGAGATCGCGCTCGGCGAACCCGTCCACTTCTGGACGGAGGCCTCGCTGTTCTCGGCTGCCGGTATGCCGGCCATGGTGCTGGGCCCGGGCGACATCGCCCAGGCGCATACGGCCGACGAGTGGGTCACGCTCGAGCAGCTCGAGCGCGCCGCCATGCTCTACCGCTCGATCGTGCGCTAGGACGCGGTGGACCTCTCCTCGGTCAGGGCGCGGCTTCGAGCCGGTCGGAGAAGATGAGGTCCACCTGCCCGGGCTGGCAGACCGCCGGCGATTCCGAGGTAAACAGCGCCAGGCTCGCCCACTCCGGGTGATCCACGAAGGGATTGCGGTTGCCCTGGTAGGACTGGATGACGTCGTTGCGGGCCAGTTCCTCGGCGCTGGGCGGGTCGGCCTGGTGCCAGGCGAGCAGGTCGTCTAGCAGCCCCATGTAGTGCGGGCCGGCGCCCGAGCCGGTCTGGATGTCGCTGCGGTTGTTGGTCAGCTCCAGGTCGGGCTCGGCCTGGCCGGTGTCCGGGTGGCTTCCGCCTTCGTAGCGAATGGCCATGTAGAGCACCGCGCGCGCGATGTCGCCCTTGCGGTGGTTCCAGACCTCGAAGCTGCCCTGGTTGCCGTTGGGGGAGCGCACCCAGTTGGAATTGCCGGGGTAGACCCCCGAGCCGCCGCCGACGCCCTGGTTGGCCTCGGTGGTGCGCTCGCCGCAGCTGGCATCGCAGTAGGCCAGCGGCCGGTTGCCGCGGTCGGAGTTGTAGTTCTGGTCGGTCAGGTGAAGCATGTGCACGTCGGTGTAGGGCGCGTTGGGGCGACCCTGTGAATCCGTCCGATCGGGAAAGCCCAGCGAGTTGGGCCAGGTGTGTTCGCGGTTGTACCAGGGGCCGGAGCCGCCCTGACCGGAGCGGTCGCTGACCTTGGTGTAGCTGTGGTTGCGGTAGGAATCGATCACGCGGTTCGAGTCGCCCGGATCCTCCTGGGCGATCTCCAGGATGGCCCAGGAGTCCGTTCCACCGCCGCTGTAGGGGTAGGCCGTATGGCCGCGGATGGTCAGGTGGAGCGTGCAGCGCAGCTGTTCCGGGCTGGAGGGGTTGACCTGGGAGTAGTAGCCATCGTCGCCTTCGGCGATCACCGAAAACGAGAAGCTGGCGTCGGCGGCCAGTGTGTGGCCGTACTGGTTGACGATGCCGCTGGCCTGGACGTCGATGACGCAGTCGGCGTCGTACGGCAGCGGACCGGCCGGCTCGAGCGTCCACTGGGTGTCGCTCCCGCCCAGGCTGGCGGCCACCGGCGTGGCATTGCAGGCCAGGCTGATCGCGCCGCCGGCCACGGTGACCGGCTGGCTGAAGGTCAGCTCCACCGCGGCGGTCGTGAGCACGTTCTGGGCGCCGTCGGCCGGCTGCACGGTCTCGATGGCCGGCGGCGGCAGGGTGCTCGGATCGAGGGTCGTGAATTGCACCGTCACGTCCGCCGGCAGGTTGTCGGGGTCGCCGTCGAGATCGGTCACAGCGCCGGCCAGGATGGTCAGCTCGCAGGCCTGGTCGGCCGGCAGCGCCGCGTCGGGCGTGATGGTGTAGCTGGCCGGGCCGCCGCCGGAACTCGCCGGCACTGTCGTGCCGCCGCAAATCAGTTCGTACCAGCCCGCGGCCACCGACACCGATTCGCTGAATGTCACCTCCAGGCTTGCGCCGAGGTCGACGTCGGTCGCGCCGTCGGCCGGATCGGTCGTGCTTACCTCCGGTGCGACGTCGACGGGCGGTTCGCCGCCGATGGCGATGGAAACGTCGTCGATGCCCAGCGCATCGTCCGCTCCGGAAGCGTTCTCATCGACCCAGCGAATCCAAAGGGAATCCGCGGGCGCCAGCGCCAGCCCGGAGATCGTCGCGGAGACGGCCAGGCGGTTGGCCGCGGCGTTGCCGTCCAGGCCGCCGACCGTGCCGGTCGAGACCGGCGCGGCAAAGTCCAGCGCGGCAACATCGATCCAGGTCGCGCCGCCGTCGAGCAGCGCGTTCGCGTCGAGGCTGTACTGGAACTCGAGCCGATCGGTTCGGCCGTCGCTGCCCAGGCGCCACTGCTCGCCGATGTAGGCGATGTCGATTTCGTCGACGAGCTGGCCGGAGTCGTTGAGCAGCTGCGCACCGAAGGTCGGAACCAGGGAGCCCGACTGGATGGCGCCAAGAGCGCGCTCGCCGCTGCCCGTCGCGCCCAGGCTGTAGGTATCGCCGGGCAGGCTGTTGCCGCTTGTATCGCCGGCAGTGTAGGTGCCGTCGGCGTTGCTGTCGGTTTCGTGGAAATACCAGCCGTCTGGCAGGACGGACGACTGGCCCGATTGCGCCAGGCTGTCGAAGTTCTCCTGCGCGGTCGCCGCCGAGAGGGAAACGGCGCCCGATCCGACTTGCTGGGCCAGGGCCGGTGCGGCCAACGACAGGAGGATTGCCGCCAGGCAACCGGACTTGCATGAAAACATCGGGCGTTCCTTTTGTTCTTGTTGGGGGCGAAGGGCGGGCAAAGGCCGGTAGTCTATCGGCCCCCTCCGCCGATGGCCAGCGAGCGGCCGTTCTCGGCAGTGTTGCGCGAGGATAAGCGTTGTGGCACATTTCAACCATGAATCGCGCTATTGCCGCAATCGCTTCATCGACGAAGGTCGCCTGCCCGTCCCTTCGCCCGTGCCCGCGACGCCCGCGCCGTTCGCCGACGAATGGCTGGGATGCGCGTTAGTGTGAAGTAGCAGGATCAAACCGAACGCGACCAAACCCAGCCCCGCCGGCTGGGTTTTTTCGTTTCTGGCGCTTCGAAAACAGAGCATCCGACATGGAAACCGACATGCCCGAGGTAAGAAGAACCGTTATTGAACTGCTCGGCCAACTCGGCTCGAGCCGGGAGGCGCGCCAGTATCTCAAGCAGTTCTCGCGCATCGAGGAGTCGCGCTTCGCCGTAGTCAAGGTCGGCGGCGCGGTCATGCGCGACCATCTCGACGAGATGGCCGCCGCGCTGGCCTTCCTGCACCGCCTGGGCCTGACGCCCATCGTGCTCCACGGCGCCGGCCCGCAGCTCGACGAGGCGATGGAAGCCGCCGGCGTGCCGATCGAAAAGCGCGACGGGCTGCGCGTGACCACGGAGGACGTCATGGCCGTGGCGCGCCCTGTGATCTATCGTGCCAATGCTGCGTTGGTCGACGCGCTCGAGGCCCGAGGCGTGCGCGCCCGCGGCATCCTGCACGGCGTGTTCGAGGCGCAGCTGGCCGACCGCGAGCGGCTCGGCCTGGTCGGCGAGATCCAGCGCGTCGAGCTCGAGCCGGTGCGGACCGCCATTGCCTCGGGTTCGCTGCCGGTGGTCGCCTGCCTGGGCGAATCGCCGGCCGGGCAGGTGATGAACATCAACGCCGACATCGCCGCGCGCGAGCTGGTCTGGGCGGTGGAACCCCACAAGGTGATCTTCCTGACCGGTACCGGCGGCCTGCTCGACTACAGCGGACGGGTGATCTCGGCGATCAGCCTGCGCACCGACTACGACCACCTGCTGGCCCAGGACTGGGTGCACTCGGGCATGCGCCTGAAGCTCCAGCAGATCAAGGAGATGCTCGATCGCCTTCCGCCGGAAACCTCGGTCTCGATCACCTCGGCGGAGAATCTCACGCGCGAGCTGTTCACCCACACCGGTGCCGGCACCCTCATCCGGCGCGGCGAGGCCATCGACTGGTTCGAGACCGTCTCGCCCGAGCATCGCGAGCAACTGCAGATCCTGCTCGAAGACAGTTTCGGACGGAGCCTGCGCCCCGACTGGCTCGAACAGCGCGAGCTGGTCGGCCTGTTCTGGGCCGAGAGCGGTCGGGCCGCGGCGCTGGTCACTGCAGGAGTGGACGGGGTGCCTTATCTCGACAAGTTCGTGGTCACGCCCGAAGCCCAGGGCGAAGGTCTCGGGGCGGCGCTGTGGCAGGCGCTGCGGCAGCGATTCCCCACCTTGTACTGGCGGGCGCGGGCGGGCAACCCCATCGCCGGCTGGTATTTCCAGCAGGCCCATACGACCCACCGGCAGGGAGAGTGGATCGTCTACAGCATCGGAGTCGAGGACTTCGAGTTGCTTGGGCGCTTGACGGCGGACGCCCGCCGGCGCGACTCGGGCTGGGTAGGGTGAGTCCGGGCCAGGGCGGCCGTCTTGCATGGCCAGACGCAAATTGTTAAAAATGCATCGTCATAGGCAATTGAGGTGAATCCGATGCCCGACCGCATTGCGCTGATCGCCGACGTCGCCGACTCACGCCGGATCGCCGATTTCTCTGCGCGGCGTGATCGACTCCTGGCCGAGCTCTCCGAACGGCATCGACACAGCGGCTGGACGCAGTTCGACTACGCCGTGACGGCCTGGGACGAGTTCCAGGGCCTGATCGACAGGCCGGAGGCGCTGCCGCGCGTGATCTGGGAGCTTTGGCGCACCTTCCATCCGTGGTCCCTGCGCCTGGCGGCGGGCATCGGCGCGGTCGAACGCGTGGCGGGCGCGGACGCCGACGTCCCACTCAACCAGGCGGTGACCGGTGACGCCTTCTATCGTGCCCGCGAGGCCTTGGACCGGCTGGATGCGCCCCGGCACGGCATGAGCCGGGTGCGCCTTCGCGTCGGCGCGTCCGACGACACGCGAGCGGCGGCCTGCAACGGCATCCTTCGCCTGGTCGATGCACTCGTGCAGGACATCACCGACCGCCAGTGGCAGGTCATCGAGCGTTATGAGCGAACCGGCAAGCAGACCGAAGTGGCCGCCGAGCTGGACGTGGCCGAGTCGACCGTCTCGCGCAGCCTGGCCAGCGCGCGCTACTGGGAACTGCAGGCCAGCTTGAGGGACCTGGGCGAGTTGCTGGCCGGGCCGCTGGGTCATACTGTGGCCTCGTCTGGAACGGAACCGGATTGATGCAGGTCTTCCTTGCACTGGTGATTGCGCACTTGTTCGGCGATTTCGTCTTGCAGCGCCGATCCGTGATCGACGGCAAGCGCGAGGGACGCCCCGCCGCCCTGCTCGAGCACGGCGCCTGGCACCTGGCCTGCCTGGCTGTGGCCTGGCTGCTGTTCGCGCCGCCGGGCATCGGCGCCGGAGCGGTGGCGATCGCGTTCGGCGCCATCGTCGTGCTGCACCTGCTGACCGACCTGGCCAAGTACCGCCTGCCCGGCGAGCGATCGCTGGCCGCCTTCGCCGTCGACCAGGCCGTTCACGTTGCCGTGCTGGTGCTGGCGGCCTGGTGGCTGTCCGGCCGTCCCGACTGGGCGGCGGCGGTGGCCGAATGGTGGCGGCCGAATGCCGGCCGGTTCGGTGTGCTTCTGGCCAGCTACCTGCTCGTGGTCGTGGCGTTCGGCTGGGCTAACCGCCTTGCCCTGCAGTCGCTGCTGCCCGATTCGGACGAATCGCAGTCCGGGCTGGCGCGCGCCGGGCTCTACATCGGCTGGCTCGAACGATTCCTGATGTTTTCGGCGGTTCTCATCGAAGCCTGGTCGGTCCTCGGCCTGGTCCTGGCCGCCAAGTCGGTCTTTCGTTTCGACAGCATTCGCAAGCGGCGCGAGCATGCCGAGTATTTCGTCATCGGCACCTTGCTGAGCGTCAGTGAGGTCGTGGCCGTCGGCCTGGCGCTCAGGTGGTTCGCACCCGAATTGACAGGAGGTTCTTGATGCACAGACTGGCCCTGATCGGCGGCCGCGGTTACACCGGCTCGGAATTGCTGCGGCTGATCGCAAGGCATCCGGAGATCGAACTGGCGGTGGCGACCAGCGACAGCCAGGCCGGGCAGGCGATCGCGGAATCCGTACCCGAATGGCCCGAAACGGACGATGTCTTCGAGGCGCTCGAGCCCGACGCCGTCGGCAAGGTCGACGCCGACGTCTGGGTGCTGGCCCTGCCCAACGGCAAGAGTCAGCCCTGGGTGGATGCCATCGGCCAGGCGCACCCGGACGCCGTGGTGCTGGATCTCGGTGCCGACTGGCGCTTCGATGCGCACTGGACCTACGGCCTGACCGAGCTCAATCGAGACGCCCTGGCCTCGGCGAAACGCATCGCCAACCCCGGCTGCTACGCCACCGGCGGCATGTTCGGCCTGTGGCCCATCCGCCGTGCCCTGGCCGCCCCGCCCGTGCTGTTCGGCGTGTCGGGCTACAGCGGTGCGGGCAGGACGCCTTCGCCGCGCAACGACCCCGACCGGCTGGCCGACAACCTGATTCCGTATGCGCTCACCGGCCACGTGCACGAACAGGAAATCTCGGCCCACCTTCGCCGACCGGTCCGGTTCCACCCGCACGTCGCCCCGTTCTTCCGGGGCATCTCCCTGACCGTCTCGGTGATGCTCACCGAGCCGCTTTCCAGCGAGGAGTTGCTGGCGATGTACTGGCAGCACTACGAAGGCGAGCCGCTGATTCGCCTCAGCGAGGAGATTCCCGAGATACGCGAGGTGGCCGGCACGCCGCGCCTGGCCATCGGCGGTTTCACCGTCGACGAGCGCGACTCGATGCGCGCCAGCTTCGTGGTCGCGCTGGACAATCTCCTCAAGGGCGCGGCGAGCCAGGCGCTGCAGAACATCAACCTCGCGCTCGGCCTGGACGAACTGACGGGCGTGATCGAAACCACCCAATGAACAGAACGCAGCACCAAGGCCGGGTGGAAGGCGGCGCCTTTGCGGAGGGCCTCGCCACGCGTCGAACTGAAGCAAAGGTGCCGCCTTCCACCCGGCCGTCCCGGAAACAAGGAACCCCCGATGGCTGACTACATCTGGAAGAAGGATTCGAGCGGTGAAGTCGACGAGCGGGTGATGCGCTTTCTGGCCGGCCAGGATGTCCTCCTCGACCGTGAGCTGCTGCCTTTCGATGTCCGCGCCAGCCAGGCTCATGCCCGAGGACTGGCCCGCATCGGTGTACTCGAGCAAGGTCAGGCCGAGGCCATGGTCGCCGCCCTCGATGAACTGCGAGACGCATTTGCCGCGGGCGAGTTCGTCCTCGACGAGCGCTTCGAGGACGGGCACTCGGCCATCGAGTATTGGCTGACCGAACGACTCGGCGAGGTCGGCGGGCGCATCCACGCCGGCCGCAGCCGCAACGACCAGGTTGCCGTCGCCATCCGCCTGTACCTGCGCGATCGGCTCGAGCAACTCGGGCAGACCTGCCGGGCAATCGCCGCGGTGGCGCTCGATCGCGCCGAATCCGAGGCGATGCTGCCGCTGCCGGGACATACCCACCTGCAGCAGGCCATGCCTTCCTCGGCGGGCTTGTGGTGGGCCGGCCACGCGGAAGCCTTCATCGACAACGCCGAACTCGCCGCGCGGATCGCCGAATGGATCGACGCCAGCCCGCTCGGCACCGCCTCCGGGTTCGGGGTCAACCTGCCGCTCGATCGAGACGGCGTGGCGGCGGAGCTGGGCTTCGCCCGCCTGGTGGTCAACCCGCAGTACGCCCAGAATGCCCGCGGCAAGATCGAGCTGCGCGCAATCGACGCCCTGGCCGCGGCCACCGGCGACCTGCGCCGGTTTGCCTGGGACCTGAGTCTCTACGCCAGCGAGGAGTTCGGCTTCCTCAAGATCGGCAGCGCCTACTGCACCGGCTCGTCCATCATGCCCAACAAGCACAACCCGGACACCGTCGAACTGCTCCGCTCCCTGCATGCCACCATCGTCGGCGCCCGGGCGGAGCTCGATAGCGTCCTGTCCCTGCCCTCGGGCTACCAGCGCGACCTGCAGGACACCAAGCCCCCGCTGATCCGGGCGTTCGAACGCGGGCTGGCCGGTCTGGCCCTGGTGCCGGGGCTGCTCGACAGCGTCACCTGGAACAAAACGCGCATGCGCGAGGCCATCGCCCCCGCCCTGCACGCCACCGACCGCGCCAACGAACTGGTCGGCCAGGGCCGGCCCTTCCGCGAAGCCTACCGGCAAGCCGCGGCCGAAATCGAAGACCTGGCGGGCCGTACCCCGGAGGCCAGCCTCCAGGCCCGCGTATCACCCGGCGGCAACGCCAATTTGCTGCTGGACCGCTTACGTGAACGGCTTCAGACACTGAAGGCGGACTAGGGGGTGGCCGGGCGAGCATGGGAGGGCTCGCCAAAGGCCTCGCCACGCGTCG
>JAASTB010000063.1 GCA_021767625.1 Wenzhouxiangella sp. | reverse complement strand
CGGACCTGCTCGAGCCGGTCAAGTCGCTGGCGGAGTCCCTGGATGTCGCCGGTGCCGATGTCGTCATCGAGCGCTGGTTGGGGGGCGCGGAACAGTTCGTGGATGTGTAACAAGAAACGGAACCACGGAATGCACGGAATACACGGAATACACGGAAAAGTGAATCTTTGTATTCCGTGATTTCAGTGTCTTCCGTGGTTGCCTGGTTGAGCGTATTGGGTCAAGTGACTACTCCGCCCGGGCCAGGCGCAGCACGAACTCCGTGAGGTACCAGGTCGTGGTCGCCTCGAAGGCCGAGTCGCTCAGGCCGTAAACCCAGATTCTGCCGGACGCGTTGCTGGTGACTGTAAATTCCTGACCGGCGGTGGAAACGCGTTTGAGCCGCCAGGGCGCGTCTGTGCCCGTGCAGAAAGATTCGTCGGCCCCGTTGGCCATGTTGCCGGCGCTAAGCGCGCGATCGCCGGGATTGGCCTGCTGGCCCAGATCGATGCTCGCGCGCCGGTAGTCGTCTACCACCACCGCGCCGGGTTTCTCGCCGGCGGCCCCCAGTCGCATGAAGACCGATTCGCCGGGTGATCCGCCCACGCCCGTGCAGCCGCTGGGTTCGTTGGTGGCGAACTGCATTTCCAGCTCGATGTCGTAGCGCGTGTCCGGCTCGAGTCCGTCGACGGGCCGCATGAGTACCATCATCAGGTCGTCGGAGGCGTTGTTGCCGCTGATCCGAAGGCCGTGTCTCGCGTCCCAGGGTTCGGGCAGGAGCTCGATGCCGGATTCCAGGTTGAACTGGTCCTCTCGACCGGCCGGGTAATCCAGGAACAGGGCTTCGAAGCCCGACGAGCCGGCGGTCGGAATCCAGCGCCGTTGCTGCGGCCAGGGCCCCTGCTCGCTGCAGGGCAGGCCGTCGATCCGGGTAAGCCGCTCGAGCGGAAACTCGGCCGGCTGGTAGATGCCCTCTTCCGGGGTGTAGGAAAAGGCGGCGCTGTCGCAGCCGGTGCGGCGGAAGACGATCCGGCCCCAGAGCTCGCCTTCGATCTCGCCGGCGTCGAAATCCGGCGGGAAGCGGGTGCCGTCGTAGCGGTGGAGTTCGGCGCGAATGGTGTCGCCCTCGATGCTGCCGTTGCCGATCAGCCACAGCGGCCGGCCGTCGGCGTCGAAGGTGTACCAGGCCACGACCGCCCGGCTGAGATCTAGGATTTCGATCTGCAGCCCGTGGCCGGGCTGCTGCTGATAGTACCAGTTGCCCGTGACGTCGGCCTCGATCGGTCGCCCGTGGGCCGTCGCCGCGAGCAAAAGCGTGGCCAGGACGAGCGTCTTGCAGGTGTATCGGATCACGGCGATCCTCCGTGTGCGAACAGCCCCTTCCAAGGAGCCGACCCTATCCGAAGGCCCGGGGGGCGTCAACGCAACGTTGTCGACGCCTCGGTTTCAGCTTCAGCGTCTGAGCTGGTGATAGGGCGTGCGAAACCACAGCACGATGCTGACGAGCAGGCCGGCCACAGACAGCCAGACCAGGTGGCGCCAGATGGTGCTCATGGATCCGACGATCTGCATGTCGGCGACGTAGACGGTCTCGCAGGCGCCGTCGCCGGTGTCGGTGCGCGTGGTGCTCGTGCTGCGGAACGGGCCGCCCGGCTCGCCGTACTCGGCCAGCCAGCCGCTGAAGCGGACCTGGTCGCCGACCTCCAGTTCCTCGATGACCTCCCGCACCCGGGGCGAGTCGGTGATCAGGTGATTGTTGGAAAGCTTGTTCTTGTCGAAGCGCCGCCAGGCCGCCTCGTCGCGTGTGGAAAACGTGCAGGTGAACTCGCCGTTCCAGAAATCGAAGGCGTTGAGATCCACTTCGGTGGCGTTCTCGCCCCAGACCACGCAGACGTCGGCGACGTTGATGAAGTCGTTCCAGCGCTTGTGCAGCCCGTAATCCTGCGAAAAGCGCTTGAAGGAGACGATCAAACCGGTCAGTTCGTAGCGGTATTTCGGGCGCACGATGTATTCGACGTCGTTGGCGCGGGTGGTGAACTCCGGTTCGCTGACGGGCGACTGGCGCGGTTCGTCGGCCACGGCCGGATGGATCCACATGTCGGAATCGAAGTTGTCGCGGTTGCTCCAGGCTGCCACCAGCAGTATCAGGCTGGCGAAGAAAAGCCAGGAAACGATTCGTCGACGGGACAGCACGGGCGCCCTCCGGCTAGCTGAAGACAAGAAGCTTGGTTCGCGATCATTATCCACGGCGTCCGCCGCCCGCGAAAGGGCGCAGGGGCTCCGGGCGGCAGTGCACGGCGACTTGATCCCGTATGCCCGATCATGGAAGCCGCTTGAGCAATATGCGATACTACGGAGTTCCGTACGGCGCGGTACTGTGCCCGCGTGCGTCGTCCGGATTTCCCGTCAACGTTTCCAAGGAGAGCCCAGGTGACCGAACGCAAACTCACCCTGACTGATCACGAATCCGGAAAGACCCTCGACCTGCCGGTCGTCGCCGGCACCGAAGGCGACCCGACCCTGGATATCAGCAGGCTGCATTCCGAACTGGGCTATTTCACCTATGATCCGGGCTACGGCGCGACGGCCAGCTGCAAGAGCGACATCACCTACATCGACGGCCACGAAGGCATCCTGCGCTACCGCGGCTACCCCATCGAGCAGCTGGCCGAGAACTCCAGCTTCCTGGAGGTCGCCTACCTGCTGCTCTACGGCGAATTGCCGACCAGCGACCAGTTCGCTTCCTTCGACCGGGACATCACCTACCACACGATGGTCCACGAGAAGGTCAACAACTTCATCTCGGGCTTCCACTACAACGCGCACCCGATGGCCATTCTCTCCGGCGTGGTGGGCTCGATGGCGGCCTTCTACCACGACAAGCTCGACGTCAACGACCCCGAGCAGCGCGACCTGGCCGCCAAGCGTCTGATCGCCAAGATGCCGACGATTGCGGCTGCCGCCTACCGTCACTACATGGGCTGGCCCAGCGCCTACCCGCGCAACTCGCTGAAGTATTCCGAGCGTTTCCTGCACATGATGTTCTCGGTGCCGGCCGAGGACTACGAGGTCAACCCGGTCGCGGCCAAGGCACTCGACCTGCTGTTCATCCTGCACGCCGACCACGAGCAGAACGCCTCGACCTCCACCGTGCGCCTGGTCGGCTCCACGGGCGCCAACCCGTATGCCTGCACGGCCGCTGGCATTGCCGCACTGTGGGGGCCGGCCCACGGCGGCGCCAACGAAGCCGTGCTCAACATGCTCAACGAGATCGGCAGCGTCGACCAGGTCGGCAAGTACGTCGAGAAGGCCAAGGACAAGAACGATCCGTTCCGCCTGATGGGCTTCGGGCACCGCGTCTACAAGAACTTCGACCCGCGCGCGACCATCATCCGCAAGGCCTGCCACGAGGTGCTCGAGGACCTGGGCCAGAAAGACGAACTGCTCGACCTGGCCATGGAGCTCGAAAAGATCGCCCTGGAAGACGATTACTTCGTCGAGCGCAAGCTCTACCCGAACGTCGACTTCTACTCGGGCATCATCTACAAGGCGCTGGGCATCCCGACGAGCATGTTCACCGCCATGTTCGCCATCGGCCGCACCGTCGGCTGGGTCAGCCAGTGGCTCGAACAATCCGCCACACCCCACCGCATCGGACGGCCCCGCCAGGTCTACACCGGCGCGGGCGAGCGCGACTACGTGGATATCAGCAAGCGGTAGTCACGGCCGGGGGCGCTGTAAGCGGCCCAGAGCGTCTCACGCAGAGGCGCAGAGTGGCAGAGTCCGCAGAGGAAAAGAAAAAACTGAACCGGCGGGCCCAAAGCCCGCCTTTTCTTTGCTGGAAAGCAAGCCTTTCACCTCCCGGGCCTGTAGCGACGCAACTCCCTGACGATTGCGTCTGTTGTGCTCATCCTTTTCTCTGCGCACTTTGCCCCTCTGCGGCTTTGCGTGGAAACCAACGAGCACGGCCGCGCTACCGTCGACGAACTCAGGGACGCGGCAGCGTCTCAGAGAAACAGGTCCGGCAGCAGGTCCTTGCCCGGCTCGACGGCGTACTGGTCGAGGTCGGTGACGCCCATCCGCTCGAGCACGTCCTCGTCGATGAAGAAGTTGCCGGTGACTTCCCGCGAGGGCTGCGCCAGGATCCAGTGAGCGGTGTCGGCCAGGATCTCGGGCTTGCGGCAGTTCTCCGGCTTGACCGCATCGCCGAGCATCGCCAGCGCGGCCGTGGCGATGACCGTCTTCGGCCACAGGGCATTGACCGCGATGCCGCGATCGCGGAACTCCTCGGCCATGCCCAGCACGCACATGCTCATGCCGTACTTGGCCATGGTGTAGGCGACGTGCGGCGCGAACCACTTGGGGTCCATGTTGAGCGGCGGCGAGAGGTTCAGGATGTGCGGATTGCCGGCCTTTTCCAGGTGGGGCAGGGCAGCCTGGGAACACACGAAGGTGCCGCGCGTGTTGACGCTGTGCATCAGGTCGTAGCGCTTCATCGGCACATCCGGCGTCGGCGCCAGGTAGATGGCCGAGGCGTTGTTGACCAGCGCGTCGATGCCGCCGAAGGTGTCGGCGGTTTTCGCCATGGCTTCGGCCACCGCGTTCTCGTCGCGGATGTCGACCTTCAGCGGCAGCGCCCGGCCGCCGGCCTTCTCGATTTCCTCGGCGGCCGTGTGGATGGTGCCCGGAAGCTTCGGGTGCGGCCGGTCGGTCTTGGCCGCGATGGCCACGTTGGCGCCGTCGGCGGCGGCTTTCAG
Source organism: Wenzhouxiangella sp. (assembly GCA_021767625.1). Classification (GTDB taxonomy): domain Bacteria; phylum Pseudomonadota; class Gammaproteobacteria; order Xanthomonadales; family Wenzhouxiangellaceae; genus Wenzhouxiangella. The sequence goes on along the minus strand of JAASTB010000063.1, from coordinate 4,542 downwards.
CGCGATGGCGAGCCCGATGCCGCGCGATGCGCCCGTAATGAACAGGGTCTTGCCCTCAAGCGATGCGGTCATGGTTTCATGGTTCCTCAATTGCAGGCTGAGAGCATATCCTAATGACTACATCCCGCATTCGCACGGTCCCTCCGTGAAGCACCCGGCATGGAATCGAGCCTGATCGATCGAATCTTCGAGCTGGTCCAGTCCCATTCGGGATGGCTCATCGCCATGTCCGCGGTGTTCGCCTATTTCGAGTCCCTCGCGGTGCTGGGCCTGCTGCTGCCCGGTGTGATCCTGCTGTTCCTCATCGGCGCGGTGGTCAGCGGTGACCTGTCGCTGTTCCTGTGGTGCTGGCTGGCCGCTTTTGCCGGCGCGCTCGGCGGCGACTGGACCAGCTACTGGGTGGGAAGGCATTACCGCGACCGCATCGACGGCTGGCCCCTGCTCAGGCGTCACCCCGAACTGATGGCTCGCGCGCGTGCCGCGGTGGCCAGGCACGGCGGCAAGGGCGTCTTCGTCGGGCGGCTGCTGGGCCCGACGCGCCCGATCAGCGCGCTGATCGCCGGGGCCATGAGCCTGCCGCCGCGCACGATGTTGCTGGCGACCATTCCTGCCTGCGCCGTGTGGGTGCCGATCTACATGCTGCCGGGCTTGCTGTTCGGCGCCTCGCTGGAGCTCGCCGCGGAATTTGCCGGTCGGCTGGTTCTGGTACTCGTGCTGCTCCTGGTGGTGCTGTGGGCTGTGATCTGGCTCACCCGCGTCGTCTACGCCTTCACGGCGCGTCGCAGCGGCTGGTGGCTGCGCAGCCTGATCCGCTGGTCGAGCGAGCATCCGCTGATCGGGCGTTGGGTCCAGCCGCTGTTCGCCGGCTCGGGGCGGCGCGAACTCCTGTCGGTAGCGCTGCTGGGGCTGTTCCTGCTGGTCTGCCTGGCGGTGCTGCTGGGCGTTCTCGTGGCCGCGCCGTTCGCCGCCGGTACCCTGGACGCCGAGCGCCAGCTGGCTTCGCTGGCCACCAGCCTGCGCAATCACGTCGCCGACCCGGTGATGATCGTCATCGCGCTGGCCGCCGACCTGCGCGTGCTCGCGCTGGTGGCCGGCGGCATGACCCTGCTGATGCTGGCGCTCGGGCGGGGCAACGCCGCGGCGCACTGGCTGGCGGCGACCGCCGGCGGGTGGCTGCTCGCCGAATTGCTCAACGGCTGGTTCGGGTTTCTCTTCCCGGCGCCCGGTGCGGCACCCGGGTACGGCGAGATTCCTCACCGGGGGCTGGCGCTGACCACCGTCGTCCTCGGGTTCTTTGCCGTGATGGTCGCCAAGGACGTGCGTGCCTCGCGGCGCAAATGGGCCTACCTGGTCAACTCGGTCCTGTTGGCCCTGGTTGCCTTCGCCAACTTCTATCTCGGCCTGGTCACGCCGCTGGGGCTGGCGGCCGCGCTGGCCCTGGGTGGCGGCTGGCTCGCTCTCGTGGGGATCGGCTATCGGCAGCGTGCGCTCATCCGTCGTCACCCCGGGATGCTGGCGCTTTCCTTCTACGGGCTGCTCGTGGCCGTGACTTCTTTCCAGGCCATCGGCGGGTATCAGCAGCTTGCCGAGGCCACCCGCCTGGAATTGCCGCAGCAATCCCTTTCCGTCGCTCAATGGCAGGCGGACGGCTGGCGGACGCTGCCGGAGGTTCGATCACGCCTGGGGCGCGACCGCACTCAGCGCTTCGATTTCCAGTACGCGGGCTCGGTGGACTGGCTGGCCGAGCGTCTGGGTGAGGCCGGATGGCGCCGCCCCGAGGTTCGTTCTCTGCGCTGGTCGTCCCTGCTGAGCGCTCGCCCCAGGCCCGAGCGCATGCCGCACCTGCCGAAGGATTTCGCGGGCCGGCCCGAGAGCCTGGTCATGATCCGCGACCGCCGGGACGGCCTTCGCGAAGTGCTACGTCTCTGGGCTTCCGGCGCCACGCTCGAAGGGCCCGGCCAACCCGTCTGGCTCGGCCAGGTGCGCGTCGAGGCGATCGACGACATCCTGGGGCTGTTCAACCGCTGGCGCGATACCGGTGAAGGGGAGGCGGCCATGCAGGCGCTCGAGAGTTCGCTGGACGAAATAGACCCCCGCATCGTCGGGGAGCGGCAACTCCGCTTGATCCGTCAGCCGTCCTCGTCTTCGTCGGCGTCGTGAAGCAGGCTGATCAGGCCCTCCAGCCGGGCGACCGGGTCGGTCATTTCCAGCAGGGCCTGGGCATGTTCTTCCGGCAGGGCGAGGCTGGCCGCCAGCGTGCGCCCGAGGCTGCTGGCATCCTCGATGTCCACTTCGAAATGGTCGGCCAGGTCGCGATGGCGCATCAGTTCCTGCATCAGGGTCTGCAGCGCCGCGCAGCGCGGCGGCACCGGCACCGCCGGCTCGGGCGGCAGCCAGTCGATTTCACCGATCAGCAGGCCGTCGTCGCGGGCGCGGGTTTCACGAATCAGGAAGCGGCGCTGGCCGCGGCAGGTCACGCCCAGCAGGCCGTCTTCGAGCTGGTCGAAGTCGACCATCATCGCTTCGGTGCCGATGCGCGCGTGCCTGGCGCGGCCTTCCTCCTCGGCGGGCCAGGCGCAGACGACGCCGAAACCCGTCCCGGAGCGGGCGCAATCGCGCACCATGTCGAGGTAGCGCTGCTCGAAAATGCGCAGGCTCAGCGGCGCGCCGGGAAAAAGAACGGTCTTGAGCGGGAAGAGGGGAAGCTGCTCTCGGCTCATTCCAGGCTCTCGAAGAATCGCCGCGGTGCGTTTTCGAAGCCGCGGTTGCTCATGAAGATCACGTGGTCGCCCGGCCGGGCCTCGGCCAGCAGATCCTCGAGCAGGTTGTCCACCCGGCTGCGGGCGCGGCCCTGTCCGCCGGATTTCTCGATGACGTCGAGCGGGTCCCAGTCCATGCCGTCGGAACTGCGCAGCCACACGAAGTCGGCCGCGGTCAGGGCCGAGGGCAGGTCGGCAACGTGGAACCCGGCGCGCATCGTGTTGCTGGCCGGCTCGAGCGCCACCAGGATTCGCGCGTTGCCGACGGCTCGGCGCAGGCCCTCGAGGGTCAGGCGGATGGCCGTGGGGTGGTGGGCGAAATCGTCGTAGACATGGATGCCGGCGCGCTCGCCGAGCAGCTCCAGGCGCCGCTTCACGCCGCCGAACTTCGAAAGCGCTTCGATGGACTTCGACGGCTCGACGCCGGCGGCCTCGGCGGCGGCGATCGCGGCCAGGGCGTTGAGTGCGTTGTGCCGGCCCGTCATCGGCCATTCCAGCGTGCCAACGGGTTGCCCGGCGTACTGGATGGACAGATGGCGGCCGGCGGGCTCTTCGAGCTTGACCTGCCAGTCGCCCACGCCCTGCTCGGCCAGGCCGAATCCGGACACCGGTGTCCAGCAGCCGCGATCGAGGACCGTTTTCAGGTTGCCGTCGGCGGCGTTGACGACCAGCCGGCCGTTGCCCGGGATCGTGCGCACCAGGTGGTGGAACTGCGTCTGGATGGCGGCCAGGTCGGGGTAGATATCGGCGTGGTCGAATTCCAGGTTGTTGAGAACGGCGATGCGCGGGCGGTAGTGCACGAACTTGGCGCGCTTGTCGAAGAAGGCCGTGTCGTATTCGTCGGCTTCGACCACGAAAAGGTCCTCGCCGGTGCGCGCCGAAACGCCGAAGTCGACGGGGATGCCGCCGATCAGGAAGCCGGGATTCCTGCCGGCGTACTCCAGGATCCAGGCCAGCATGCTCGCGGTGGTGGTCTTGCCGTGGGTGCCGGCCACGGCAAGCACCGTGCGGCGGCGCAGGTAGGTTTCCCCGAGCCAGCGCGGACCGGAGGCGAAGGGGATGTCGTTGTCGAGCACGTACTCGACGGCCGGATTGCCCCGGCTGAGCGCGTTGCCGATGATGACGAGGTCCACGTCGTCGGGGATGTGGTCCGGCTCGTAGCCTTCTCGCAATGCGATGCCCAGCGCCTCGAGCTGGGTGCTCATCGGCGGGTAGACGTTCTCGTCGGAGCCGCTGACTTCGTGGCCGTCGGATCGGGCCAGGGCCGCCAGCCCGCCCATGAAGGTGCCGCAAATGCCGAGGATATGAATTTTCACGGTTGTTCTGCCAGTCCGGTCATGACAGGGGACCTGCCAGGGTGGTTATGACGTACATCGACACTGCGAACAGTATCACTGCAAGCGCCAGTCCTGCGGCAAAGGAAGTGTCGAGCGCATGGCGCCAGATATGACCGTCGATGGCGAAGGACCAGAAGAACAGGACCAGGCTGGCGACGGTCAGGATGGGGTCGGGGTTGGCGCTGGCGCTGGCGCTGGCGCCTTCCGCCGATATGGCGAGCGGCAGCGATAGCAGCGAAAGCAGACCGCTGGTGCCGAACAGCGCCGTGACCGTCTGGATCCAGCGGGCCGGGCGCTTGCGCAGCGACAGTACAATGCGGGTCAGCACGAGCGGCAGGGCCACGGCCAGCAGCAGGATGCCTGCGGCGTTGTCCGGGCCCTCGCCGATCGACAGGGACAGCGCGGTGGCCGCGACGTAGAGGATCGTGGCCACCAGCAGGGGGATG